>NZ_JBEZGX010000002.1:0-137463 GCF_040650235.1 Kitasatospora sp. NPDC048722 | reverse complement strand
GGTCGTGGACCCGGAGGTGGTCGAGCCGGACGTCGTGGTGCCCGAGGCCGATGTCGAGGCCGTCCCCGACGGCGTGCCCGGCTTCCACGGTGCGGGCGGCGGGATCCACGGCGCCAGCGGTTCCTTCGGCGGTTCCACGTGCCGGTCGATCACTTGGAGCCGCCCGGTCGCACGGGCGAACCAGCCGCCCGTCTGGATGTCGACCAGGACGATCTCGGTCACCGGCTGCGGCGCCGGCACGACGATGATCTGCGAGGTCGGCTCGAAGCCCTGCCACGGCTTGCCGATGTACTTGGCGTTGGCCACCAGCACCGGCGGCTTCAGCGGGTTGCCGCACGCGCAGCGCACCCGTGGCACGCCCTGCGCGTCCACCAGCACGGCGGTGCCGGCCTGGAGGGTGGACTGGTACTCCGTCACCACGCCGCTCTTGTAGTTGTGGTTGGTCACCCTGGTGTCCACGCGCAGGTACGCCGAGGTGAGCGAGCGCAGGTAGGACGGGATCGCGCCCTGGTCGATGCCCGCGGCCGAGGCCCAGGCCCGGCCGACGTTGCCGGTCGAGACCATCGCGATCAGCCGCTCGGTGTCGCAGCTCGGCTTGGACATCGTCCCGCCGTAGACCCCGCTCGACGTCCCCTGCACGCTGTGGAGGACGGCCGGCGAGGCGCCGTGGCCGGACTGCTGCGCGGGGGAGGTCACCGGGGCGGGGGCCGGGGCGCTCACCGGGGTGGTTTCCACCGACTGGGTGAACGGGTCGGGCCCCGGGTCCGCCGGCGTCTGCAGCGCGACCTCGTTGGCGGTCGGCACCATCTCGTTCTTGCTGCCGCCGCTCTGGTTGCTCACGACCAGCACGGTGGCCACCACGGCCGCCGCCAGCACCCCAGCGCCCACCGCGATACCGCGTCCGGAGCGCCACCACGGCCGGCGTGACCCGCCCCCCGGGCCGCCGGTGGGCGGTCCGGACTGTCCCGGTGGCCCTGACGGCGGTGGCGGGACGGAGGGCGGGCCGGACGCGCCGCCGCCCGAGAGAGGGCCGGACGGGGGGCCGACGGGGGGGTCGGAGGGAGGGGGCTGGGAACTCATGGCGGCTCCGTTTCGTAGGCGGCCGGCGCAGAGGGCCGGCGGGGAACGCTTCTGCCGCTGGGTTCCATTTCTCCCCCCGCGCCCCGGATGTCGCAACAGCGGGCACGCGCACCGTCGCCGCGCGTGCCCGCGCCGCTTCGGCCAGGCTGGAACCCGTCCGGGACACCGGAACCGGTCGGGACACCGGAACCCGGCCGGCACCCGCAGGAACAGCAGGAGGCGACATGCAGCAGGCCGCGACCGCCCCCGCCGGAGCGCCCGGCGCCGTGCGCGGGTGGCTGGACGCGCTCGCCGTCGTCCTGGCCGGGCTCGCCGCGATGGCGGCGGTGGCAGCGCTCGGCCTCTGGCTGGCCGGCGCGGACGACCTCCCGGACGGCGGGTTCCCGTCGGTGGTCGCCGCCACGGTGGCGCTGGCCGTCGGCGGGTCCGTCCAACTGGACGGGGGTGCGGGTCAGTTCGCCGCCGTGGACGCCGGGATCAGCGCGATGCCGCTGTCCGTCGGGCTGGCCGGCGCGGTGGTGATGGCCGAGGTGTTCCTGCGGCAACTGCGCTTCCGCGCGGTGACCGGTGGCCACGAGCTGCTCGGCCGGATCGCGCGGACGGTGGCGCTCTGGCTGCTCGCCCTGGTCCTGCTCACCGCCGGCGCCTCGCACACCTTCACCGTTCCGCTCGGCGGCGGGATCGAGCAGGCCATCGGCAACGCGCTCGGCCTGACCCCCGAGGTGGGCTTCCACGCGGACGGCCCGACCACGGTCGGGATCGGGCTGGCGTGGCTGCTCGTGGTGCTCGCGGGCACGTTCGCGGTGTCCCGGCGGGCGCCGCTGCCGCGCGTGCTGCTGCCCTACCAACAGGTCGTGCGCCCGGCCGCGTTCGCGCTGTGGACGGTGCTGCTCGGGTACGTCGCGATCGGCGTGGTGGCGGGCGTGGTGACGGCGATCGCGCACGGCAACGCGCGGCAGACGATGGCCGTCGTGCTGCTCGCCCTGCCGAACCTCGGGTGGCTGGCGTTCGGCGTCGGGCTCGGCGCCGAGTGGCACGGCCGGCTCTCCGGGGCCCTCGGCCTGCCGGTGCCCAAGCCGCTCGCCGACGTGCTGCGCGCACCGGAGGGCCACGAGGCGACGGTGAGCCTCGGCACCCTCGCCGACCAGGACGCGCGCAGTTGGTGGCTGCTGCCGATCGCCGCCGTCCTGCTGCTCGCGGCCGGTTTCCTCGCGGCCCACCGCTCGCCGAGGACCGTCCCGCTGTGGCAGCACGCCGTCCGGCTGGCGCTGGCCACGGCCGTGGCGGTGGCCCTGATCGGGGCGTGGACCCGGGTGGACGCCGACTACGGGCTGTCCGTGCTCGGCGTCGGCGTGGGGGAGAGCGGGCTCGGCGGCCTCCTGGGTTCCGTGCTCGGCAGTGCGGGCGGTCCCCTGGCGGGGCTCGGCAACGGCAGCCTCACGCTCCACCTGTACCTGTGGACCGCCCTGCCCCTGGCGGCCGGCTGGGGACTGCTGGCCGGTGCTCTCGGCGCGTTGCTCGCGGCGCGCGTCGGACGCCGGGGCGAGGTGCCGGAAGAGGCCTGGAGCGGGTGACCGGGCGTGCCCTCAGAACGCCTCGGCCAGCAGGACCACCACCGGCGGCAGCGCCTGGGCGAGGGCGCCGCGCCAGACCTTGGGTTCCGAGACGAACAGGATGACCCCGCCGGCGATCATGAAGGTGCTGACATAGGTGATCATCGCCCGCCCGGCGGTGTCGTGCCTGCTGTGCAGCAGGACCAGCCCCGCGACCAGGCCCAGCGCGAGGAACAGGTTGTAGAAGCCGACGTTGAAGCGCCACACCCGCACCTCCGGGGCGTCCGCCGTGCTGCCGGTGAGCAGGAAGCGCACGCGCGGGTGCCCGTACAGGAAGCTCTCCAGCGGCCACGCGATGATGTGGACGGCGGCGGCGAGCATGGCGAAGACCTGGCTGACGGCGTTCATCGGGTGTACCGCTCCTCTCCGCCGCGCGGCGGCGGGTGGACGACCGGCGCGGCCCACGCGGGCGGCTCGGGCACGGAGGAGGCCGCGGCGACCGCGGGGACCGCCTGGGTCGGCGGCCCGCCGCCCGTCCATGCGGCGGGTGCGGCGGCGGCCGCCGCCGCGCGCAGTTCGGCGACGAACTGCAGGCAGGTCGCGTACCGGTCCTCGGGCGCCTTGGCGAGCGCCCGGACGACCACGGCGTCGACGGCCGCCGGCAGGTCGGGGCGGTGCTCGCGCACGCGGGGCGGCGGATCGTTGAGGTGCGCCCAGAGCAGCGCGAGGTCGCTCTCGCGGCGGAACGGCGGCGCGCCGGTCAGCATCTCGAACACCACGCAGCCGAGTCCGTACTGGTCGCAGCGCCCGTCCAGCGGGCGGCCGGAGATCTGCTCGGGCGCCGCGTAGTCGAGCGTCCCGACGATCTGGCCGGCGCTGGTCAGCCCGCTGAGCGACAGGGACTTCTTGGTGAGCCCGAAGTCGGCGAGGTACAGGTGCTCGGGGTGCTCGCTGTCGGTGCCGGCGGCGACCAGCACGTTGCCGGGCTTGACGTCCCGGTGGACCAGGCCGTGGTCGTGCGCGGCGTCCAGGGCGGAGGCGATCTGCAGGGCCAGCCGGGCGGCCCGGTCGACCGGGAAGGGCCCGCTGCGGCCGATCAGGGCGCGCAGGTCGCCGCCGTCGACGTAGCGCATCGCGATGAACAGGATGCCGTCGTGCTCCCCGGCCTCGAAGATCGGCACGATGTGCGGGTGGTCGATCGCGGCGGCGGCCTCGGACTCGTGCATGAACCGCTGCCGGAACACCTCGTTGCGGGCCAGCTCGGGGGCCAGGAGCTTGACGGCGACGGTCCGGCCGAGCCGCAGGTCCTTCGCGCGGTAGACGACGGCCATGCCGCCGCGCCCGATCTCGCTCTCCAGGCGGTAGCCGGCGACCGTCCGCCCGACCATCCCGGCGGGCAGGCCGGCGTCGGCGGGCCCGGTCGGGCTCTCGGGCGGCGGCACGGGGCCCGGTCCGGACGGGATCACGGTTCGGCCGCCCGGGTGCGGGCGTAGTCGTCGGGCTCCGCGGGGACGGGGGAGGCGGGCTCCGGCTCGACCCGGTCGGTGGCGGCGTACGTCTGGAGCTGGAGCCCGTCGCAGTAGCACCAGCGGTCGTGCGCCGGGTCGAACACCCACAGCGCCTCCCCGTCGACGACCAGGCCGATGCGCAGGCCCCGCGTCTGCTCCCGGAAGGACTCCAGGTCCAGGGTGCCGGCTGCCAGCCGCTCCAGCAGCGCCCGGTGGCGGTCCAGGGCGGCCGCCGCGTCGGCGAGGGCCGGGCGCGGGTCGGCGGTGCGGGAGGGCGGACCGCCGACGACCGGCGGGGCGTCCGGGAGGGTGATCAACAGCCGGGCGTCGACCCAGGCGCTCCAGCCGTTGGAGCACAGCACGCGGGCCCAGTCGCCCTGCCGGGCGACGAGCCGAACGGGAAGCAGCTCGTCCAGCCGGGCCGACGGTCGGGCCGGGTCGGGGGCCTCCCACGTGGCCATCCCGCCGGGCGGGGCGATGTGGGTGGGGCGGAACGCGAACTCGTCCATGCGCGGCACATTTCCTCCGCCGCGCGGGCCGGCGCCCGGGGTCGGGCCCCGGGGCGGGGGCTGCGTGCGGCACTCGCACCACAGGTCGGTTCCCACTCTACCGGCGGCGGGCCGGGGCTTCCCGGCGCGGCGGCGGTGACTACTTCCGCATGACGGCGGGCTCGTGGCGGCGCAGCAGGGCCAGGACGATCAGGCCGTACGCCACCGAGAGCGCGGGCAGCACGGCCATGCCGAGGAGCCAGCCGCGGCGCTCGTGGCGGAAGAGCGGGTCGGCGGTGAGGACGGTCGGGAAGGACAGGTTGCGCAGGTCGACGGTGCGGGCCATGGCGGACAGGCCCCAGCGGGACGGCACGAGCCAGGACGCCTGGTCCAGGCCGGGCACGCCGTGCAGCTTGAGCATCAGGCCGCTGAAGACGATCTGGACCACCGAGAGGAGCACCAGCAGCGGCATGGTGGCCTCCTCCTTGTCGACGAGCGCCGAGACGACGAGTCCGAGCATCATCGCGGAGAACGCCAGGACGCCCACGGCGATGATCAGTTCGGGCAGTTGCGGCATCAGGACGCCGCTGGTCACCGCGGGTGGTGCGCCCGGCGGCAGTTTGGGCTCGATCTTCACGCCGGCGATGCCGACGACGGTCAGCAGCGCGGCCTGACCGACCGTGACCGCGCCGAGCACCACGACCTTCGACACCAGGTACGCCGAGCGGGACAGCCCCACCACCCGCTCCCGCCGGTAGATCGCACGCTCCTTGACCAGCTCGCGCACCGAGTTGGCGGAGCCGGTGAGCAGCGCGCCGATGCAGAGCGTGAGCAGGCAGTTGATCGCGTTGTCCTGGGAGATCCGGGTGCCCGCGATCGCCCGGCACATGCCGCCGATGACGAAGGGCAGCACGACCATGATGGTGAGGAAGAGCCGGTCGGCGGCGAGCACCGCCGTGTAGCGGCGCACGAGGGTGCCGAGCTGGGAGAGCCAGCCCTGGGGCTTCTCCCGGCCGATGGCGGGAGGAGCCGCGGCGGAGGGTGGCCTGGGGACGGCCGAAGCGGCCTCGGCGGCGATGTACCGGCGGTACTGCGGCGAGGCGCGGAAGCGCTGCTGCCAGACGCCCTGGTCGTCGTTCTCGAACGCCTCGAACGCCTCCGGCCACTCGTCGAAGCCGAAGAACGCCAGCGCCTCCTGCGGCGGCCCGTAGTAGGCCGTCCGGCCGCCGGGGGCGAGGACCAGCAGGCGGTCGCACACGCTCAGGCTCAGCACGCTGTGTGTCACGACGACCACCGTGCGGCCGTCGTCGGCCAGCCCGCGCAGCATGTGCATCACCGAGCGCTCCATGCCCGGGTCGAGGCCGGAGGTCGGCTCGTCCAGGAAGAGCAGGGAGGGCTTGGTCAGCAGCTCCAGGGCCACGCTGACACGCTTGCGCTGGCCGCCGGAGAGGCTCGCGATGACCTGGTCGGCCCGCTCGTCCAGGCCCAGCTCGTGGATCACCTCGGTGACCCGTGCCTCGCGCTCGTGGGGGTCGGTGTCGCCCGGGAAACGCAGCTCGGCGGCGTAGGACAGGGCGCGGCGCACGGTGAGCTGGGTGTGCAGGATGTCGTCCTGCGGCACGAGTCCGATCCGGCGGCGCAGTTCGGCGTAGTCGCGGTAGAGGTCGCGCCCGTCGTACAGGACGGTGCCCTCGTCGGCGGGGCGCAGCCCGGTGAGGGCGTTGAGCAGGGTGGACTTGCCCGCGCCGCTCGGGCCGGCCACCGCGAGCAGCGCCTTCTCGGGGAGCGGGAAGCCGACGCGGTCGAGCAGCACCCGGTGGTCGGGGCCGACGCGGACGACGAGGTCCTGCACGTCGAGGGAGATCTCGCCGGTGTCGGTGTACTCGACGAGGTGGCCGTCGGACAGGCACAGCGCGGAGTGGCCGATGCCGATGATGTCGGCCGGGCCGACGGGCGCGCGCCGGACCGGGCTGCCGTTGAGGTAGGTGCCGTTGTGGCTGTCGAGGTCGACGATCTCGTGTCCCCCGCCGGGCAGTTCGCGCAGCTCGGCGTGGTGGCGGGAGACCACGAGGTCGTCCAGGACGAGGTCGTTGTCGGGCGAGCGGCCGATCCGCACGGCCCGGGTGGGCAGCGGCAGCACGGCGCTGGGGCTGCGGAAGGTGCTGGAGGACTGCGGGGCGAGCAGGGACGGGCGTTCGCCGGGCGCGGGCCGGGGGAGGCCGGCGAAGGTCGCGGACGGGCCGTCGGCGGGGTTGCCGAAGCGCACCCGGGTGCCGGGACCGACGTCCTCGGCGCTGATCCGGCGGCCGTCGTCGTAGGTGCCGTTGGTGCTGCCGACGTCCTCCAGCTCCCAGTGGTCGCCGATGGCGTGCAGGACGGCGTGGTGCCACGAGACGCGGGGGTCGTCCAGGACGATCTCGCTCGTCGGGTCGCGGCCGACGTGATAGGACCGGCCCGGATCGATCAGCTGCGACTCGGTGTCGGTGACCACCATCAGGGGCGGTGCCACGGGTGCGGCCAGGCGCTCTCCCATGGTCGGCATTGTATCGCCCGGAGGTGTCCGGGGGCGCGTTTTCATCCGGTGATTGGACTGGACCACTGGATCCGCGCGCCACTATCGTTCGGCGTGCCCGCACGCCATCCGCCGACCACCCGGGGACGGAACGCATGAACGCCTGGCCGGAGTTGCGCCGCTCCCGGAGCGTGAGGGCGGGTCGCGCGCCCGGCACCGTCCTGCGCTGCGGACTGATGGACACCATGCTGGCCGACCTGTCCGTCTCGGTCGTGCTCTTCTTCGACCGGCCACTCGACGACGAGCGGCTCGCCGCCGGCCTCGCCCGCGCCCTCGACCGGGTGCCGGTCTTCGCCGGGCGGCTGCGCACCACCGCCGACGGCGCCTTGGAGGCCGTCTGCGACGACGCCGGCGTGCCCTTCGCCGTGCATGCCGTGGACGGTACGCTCGCCGGGGCGATGGGCCGCGTCACCGCCGCCGGGGCCGAGCTGGTCGACCCGGTGGACGCCCCGGCCGCGCGCACCGGCGGCGGGCCGCTGTTCACCGTCCGTGTCACCCGCACCGCGGACGGCGGCACCGTGCTCGGCTGCTCCTGGCACCACGCCGTCGGGGACCTGCAGAGCTTCATGCTGCTGATGCGCGCGTGGTCGGCGGCGGTCGAGGGCGAGCGGCTGCCGGAGGCCGAACTCGTCGCGGACCAGGACGCGCTGCTCGACGAGGTGCTGCCCGCCGAGGACTGCGGACGGCCAGGCTTCCGGCTGCCCGACCCGGCCGAGGCCGCGTTCCTGGCCCGCGAGGTGGCGGCCGGGCCGCGCGCCAACCGGACCGTCCAGATCTACTTCGGGGACGCCGAGATCGAGCGGATGCGCGCCGACTTCGGCGCGGCGGCCGGGCGCCGGCTCTCCGCCGGGGACGTGCTCTGCGCCCATGTCGTGTGCACCATACGGGAGTTGGACGGCGACCGCGCCGAGCGGGTGCTCACCGTGCCGGTCAACGCCCGCCGCTGGCTCGGCCTCTCGCCCGCCCACGTCGGCAACCTGCTGAGCGACCTGCACCTCGCGCACTCCGCCGAGGACGGCCCCGCGGCGCTCGCCGCCGCCCTGCGCGCGGCCGTCGCCGACTTCCCGGCGGAGCACCTCAACCTGCGGGCCAACCTGCGTTTCCTGGCGGCCGTCGGCCGCGAACGGCTGGGCGACTGCGTCCCGGTCGGCTTCGACCCGGCGGCGCGCCGCTTCAGCTTCTCCAACTGGAGCCGCTTCGGCGCGTACGACGTCCGGTTCCAGGGCGAGCGGCCGGTCTACTTCAGCCCGGCCGCCAACTACCCGCTGCCGTGGGTCTGCTGGACGGTCGAGGGCTTCCGCGGCACCGGGCTCCTGGCCACCGTCGTGCTGCCCGCCCGGCTCGCCGCCCGCCTGCGCGGCACGGAGGGCCGGGCGGCCCTGCACCGCTTCCGCGACCCGGCCGACGAACTGCCCCCGCCGGCCGCGGCGGTTCCGCGGGTCATCTGACGATAAGTCAGAAAGACTTCTCGATGGAGGTCCAGAGCTGTGCGCGGGCCTGGAGCGCGAGCCGGACGGTCTCGGCGCACGCCTCCCACTTCGCGTCGTCCTCGCCGCACAGGTCGATCAGCATCTGCATGGCCATCGGGGTGTGCTGCTCGCCGTCCACCTCGATGTGCCGGACCAGGTAGTCCTTGAAGACGTCGAGCACGCCGTCCGGGTCGTCGATCCGCACGACCTGGGCGAACATGTCCGGGATGAGGTCCTCGCGCCCGAAGGCGAAGGCGGCGGCCCGGCAGTGCAGCGGCGCGTTCTCGATGATCGACCACGTGGTGCCGGTGAAGTCGGCGGCGGCCTGCGGCACCCCGGCCGCCTTCAGCGACTCGGGGACGGCCGTGCCGCCGCCCAGCAGTTCCAGGAAGGCCTCGATCGGGCGGGTGTCCGCCCCGGCCCGGCGCATCCCGTCGACGTACAGCTCGAAGTGGCTGGTGTAGCCCTCGCCGAGCTCGTCGCTCTCCTCGACCAGCACGATCTCGTTGATCAGCCGCCGGCTCGCGGTCGGGCCGGCCGGCACCCACGGGACGTCGACGCAGGTCAGGTCGCGCTGGAGGCTCTTGAGCAGCGACATGAAGTCCCAGACGGCGAAGACGTGGCTCTCCAGGAACGTGCGGACCCGCCCGAGACCGGTCAGCCCACCGTAGACGGTGTGGCCGACCACCTCGCGGCGCAGTGGCTCGATCGCCTGCTGGAGGCCGGTGAGGCCGGGGTGCGAACGATCCCAGTGGTAGCGGTTGGTGGACATGCGGATTCCTTCCGGGGGAGAGGAGAGGGGCTACGTCAGCACCGCGTAGAGCGCGCGGCGCAGCTGGTCGCGGCTCGGCTGGAGCGCGCGGTCGAGGGCGGGGGCGAAGGGCAGGACGGCGCCGTCCGGGCGGGTGACCCGGCGCGGCGGGGCGGTGAGGCGCAGTTCCTCGGCGGCGGTGGCGAGCACCTCGGCGCCGAAGCCGCAGCTGCGGTTGGAGTCGTCGAACACGACGAGCCGGCCGGTGCGTTCGAGCGAGGCGGCGAGCGCGGGCCAGTCCAGCGGGTGGAGCGTGCGCGGGTCGAGCACCTCGACGGAGATCTCCTCGGCGACCTCCTCCGCGACCGCGAGCGCGTCGTGGACGAGGTGGCCGACGGCGACGACGGTCACGTCGGTGCCGGAGCGGTGGATCCGGGCCCGGCCGAGCGGGACCGGCGCGAGCTCCCACCTGACCGTCTCCCGGACGGGAAGGGCGGCGGCGGGCGCGAACAGCACGACCGGGTCGGGGTCGCGGATGGCCGAGCGCAGCAGCCCGTAGGCGTCGGTCGGGGTGGCGGGCACGACCGTCTTCACCCCGGCGTGCGCGAACAGGCTGTAGGGGTGGTCGGAGTGCTGGCCCGCCCAGCCGTCCCGGGAGCCGGAGCCGGGTACGACGCAGGTGAGCGGCACGCCCGCCTGGCCGCCGGTCATCAGGGAGAACTTGTGGGCCTGGTTGACGAGTTGCTCGAAGACCAGGAACAGGAGGGACGGGATCTGGAACTCCAGCACGGGCCGCCGCCCGGAGAGCGCGGCGCCGATCGCCATCGCGGTGAAAGCCTGCTCGGAGAGCGGCGTGTCGACGATCCGCTCCGGGCCGAAGCGGTCCAGCAGCCCGAGCGTGGGACCGGCGAGGCCGGCGCCGATGTCCTCGCCGAACACGCAGACCGCCGGGTCCGCGGCGAGCTCGTCGGCGAGCGCCCGGTTGAGCGCTTTGGTGTACGAGAGACGGGTCATGCCACGGCTCCTGCTCTGGGGCGCAGCCCGTCGGCGTACAGGTGGTCGGCGGCGCCGGCCGGGTCGGGGTGAGCGGATGCTAGCGCGAAATCCTCCGCACTGGAAAGGAGTTGTGAGACTTCTGTGTCGATTGTGGTGACCGCGGCGGGGTCGAGCAGGGAGGCGGCCCGGGGGAGCGGATCGCGGGTGCGCCAGGCGTCGATCTCCTCGGGGGTGCGGTAGCGCGGTTTCATCCGGCGTTCCATGGTGTGGTGGCCCTCGAAGCGGTAGGTGCGGCACTCCAGGAAGGCCGGGCCGCCACCGCTGCGCGCCCGGTCGACGGCCCGGCGGGCGGCGGCGCGGACGGCCTCGGCGTCCATCCCGTCGACCTCCTCGGCGGGGATGCCGAAGGCGGCGGCCCGGCCGGTCGCGCTGCCGGCGACCGCCGCGGCGGCGGGCAGGGTGGTCGCGTAGCCGTTGTCCTCGCACACGAACACCACCGGCAGCCGCCACATCGCCGCGAGGTTGAACGACTCCAGTACCACGCCCTGGTTGAGCGCGCCGTCGCCGAAGAACGCGACCGCGACCCGGCCGTCGCCGGCCTGCCGGGCCGCCCACGCGGCGCCGACGGCGATCGGTGCGCCCGCGCCGACGATGCCGTTGGCGCCGAGGATGCCGAGCGAGAGGTCGGCGGCGTGCATCGAGCCGCCCCGGCCGCCGTTCAACCCGTCGACGCGGCCTGCGAGTTCGGCGAGCAGCCGGTGCGGTGCGGCGCCCCGGGCGAGCACGTGGCCGTGGCCGCGGTGGGTGCTGGTCAGCCGGTCGGTGGGGTCGAGCGCGGAGCAGACGCCGACGGCGACGGCCTCCTGTCCGATGTACGGGTGGATGCCGCCGGGGATCGCGCCGGCCTTGACGAGGGCGAGCGCGAGTTCCTCGAAGCCGCGGATCAGCCGCAGCATCCGGTACCGCTCGGCGGGCGTGTCGAGCGGCGCCGTCGTGGCGTCCGGGGCGGTCGGTGCGGAGCCGGGGGCGGCGGTCACAGGGCTCCCCGCCAGACCGGCGGGCAGAAGTCCGGGTCGGCGTAGTCGGGTCGGCCGTCGGCGGTGCGGCGGACCAGCACGTCGTGGTTGTAGACCACCGGGCAGCCGTCCGGCCGCTCGTGGCGGCGGTAGGCGTTGGCGCCGTCCTGGAGGTGCAGCGAGACGGCCCGGCGCGGGAAGGAGGCCAGGTTGGGTCCGCTGCCGTGGTAGGTGCGGCAGTGGTGGAAGCTCACGTGGCCGCGCGGGATCGGCATCGGGACCTTCCGGACCTCCTGCCCGTTGTGGGCGGCGTTGGCGGCGAGGATGGCCTCCAGCTCGGAGCCGTCGCGGTCGGCGAAGTGCCGGGTGGAGTCCTCGCCGGAGGCGAGCTCCTTCCAGCGGTGACTTCCGTCGATCATGGTGATCGTGCCGTTCTCGTCGCCGCAGTCGTGGAAGGGGATGAACGCGGTGAGCATCTCCTCCGAGGTGCAGGTCTGCCAGTAGTGCTTGTCGAAGTGCCACGGCACCCGGTTGGTGGGTTCCTCGGGCACCGGCGGCTTGTAGATCAGGGTGGCCTGGAAGATCCGGATCTCCTCGGCCCCGGCGAGCAGTGCGGCGACGGCACCGACCAGGGGCTTGCGCAGGATCGCGCCGATCGCGTCGCTCTCGTGGTGGACGTAGTCGTTGTGCCGCTGGACCGGGCCGTCCGCCGGCTTCCAGGAGGCCAACCTGGGTGGACGGACCGGGAGTTCGCGGTCTCGGTGGCCCGCGTAGTAGAGCTCGGTGGCGGCCTGGAGGGAGTCCAGCTCCGCGTCGCTGAAGAGCCTCTCCGACAGGTACCAGCCGTGTTCGCGGTAGTGGGCGACATCCTCGGGGCCGGGGAGCAGGGCACGTTCGGCGTCGGTGAGGCGGAATTCTGCGGTGGTCACTGGTGTGCCTTTCGGGGGTGGGCGGAGACCACGGGGGCGGTCACAGGGCGGCGGCGGAGCTCTGCCGCTCGACGGCCTCGTACAGGGCCCTGATGTTGGCGGTGCCGAAGGTGCCGGCGCCCTGGCGCTCGATGAGCTCCAGGAAGTACGTACGCCGGGGGTGGGTGGAGCGGGCGAAGATCTGGAAGAGCTGCCCGCCGTGGTCCTGGTCGACCAGGACGTGCAGTTCGCGCAGCGTGCCGACCGGGATGGCGGTCTCGCCGAACCGCTCGGCGAGGGCGTCGAAGTAGGCGTCCGGGGTGCTGAGGAACTCCACGCCGCGGGCGCGGACCGTGCGGACGGCGGTCGCGATGTCGGCGGTGCGGAAGGCGAGGTGCTGGACGCCGGCGCCCTCGTTGGCGGCGAGGAACTCGTCGATCTGGCCGGGGCGCCGGCCGGTGTCCGGCTCGATCAGTGTGAAGGTGACCTCGCCGGAGGCGCTCTGCACGACGCTGGAGTCCATGGCCTGCTCGCCCACCTCGATGTACTCGCCGAAGATCCGGTGGAAGCCGAGCGCCGCCTCGCAGAACCGTACGGCGTCCGCGAGTTGGCCGCCGGGGACGCAGATCGCGACGTGGTCGAGGGCGTCCAGCAGGCCGCGCGCGGTCGCCCTGGTCTCCAGCGGGACGAACCGCAGCGCGACGTCGCCGAAGCCGGCGATCAGTCCGCCGTCGAGGTCGAGCACCCGGGCGCCGTGCCGTTCGGCGCGCTCCAGCGCCGCCCGCGGGTCCTCGCAGCCGAGCGCGAGCACGGCGACGCCGTCCCCGTGCCGGGCGACGAACTCGGCGACGGGGTGGCCGGGTCGGGCGACCGAGACGAGGTGCAGGCGGACGTCGCCCTGGTGGACGCGGACGGTGCGCAGGCCGTCGGGCGAGGTCTGCGGGGCATCGGCGGCGAAGTCGTATTCGGCGCACAGCCCGGCGGCCGTCCTGTCGGCGTCCGCGCACGCGAACTCGACATGGGTGATGGTCTGGATGGACAACGGGATCTCCCCCTCGGGAGCGAAGAAGAACGGGTGACGGCTCTTGGCCGCGGGCTACTTGGCGCGCCGGGTGGACGCCGGGCCGAGGATCAGGCTGAGGTTGTGGCCCCCGAAGGCGAAGGCGTTGCTCAGCGCCGCGCGCACCGGCGCGGTCCGGGCCGGGCCGCGGACGTGGTCGAGGTCGCAGGCCGGGTCGGGGTCGATCAGGTTGCGGGTCGGCGGAAGCGTCCCCCGCGCCACCGCGAGCGCCGTCACCGCGGCCTCCAGCGCACCTGCGGCGCCGAGGAGATGGCCGGTCGCCCCCTTGGTGGAGGAGACCGCCGGCGGCTGCGGTCCGAACACGGCGCGCAGCGCGGCGGTCTCGGCGGTGTCGCCGAGTCTGGTGCCGGTGCCGTGCGCGTTCACGTAGTCGATGTCGCCGGGTGAGAGGCCCGCGTTGGCCAGCGCGGCGCGCATCGCGTCGGCGGCGCCCTCGCCGTCGGGCCGGGGCATGGTCGGGTGGTGGGCGTCCGTGGAGGCGCCCCAGCCGAGCACGTCGGCGTACCCGGCGGCGCCGCGCGCGTCGGCGTGCCCGGCGCGCTCCAGGACGAGCACGGCGCTGCCCTCGCCGAGCACGAACCCGTTGCGGCGGAGGTCGAACGGCCGGCTGGCCTCCTCCGGGTCGTCCCAACCCTGGGCGAGCGCTCGGGCGTTGGTGAAGGCAGCGGCGATCGTCGGGTGCAGTGAGGACTCCGTCCCGCCGCACACCACGACGTCGGCGTCCCCGGCGCGGATCAGCCGCAGGCCCTCGGCGACGGCCTGGGCGCCCGCCGCGCAGGCCGTCACGACGGCCGAGCTGTAGCCGCGGATGCCGTGCTTGATGGCGATCCGGGCGGTCGCCATGTTGGAGAGCATGCCCGGCAGCAGGTACGGGCTGACGCCCGGGCGGCCGCGCTCCAGGCGGCGGTGCGACTGCTGCTCGAAGGTCTCCAGTCCGCCCCCGCCGGTGGCGAGCACGACGGCCGTCCGGAGCGGGTCCACGTCCCGGCCGACGACCAGGCCGGCGTCGGCGAGCGCGTCGTCGGCGGCGGCCAGGGCGAGCAGCACGAAGCGGTCCACGCAGCGGGTCTCGGTGGGCGCCAGCACCTCGCGGCCGTCCACCGGCGGTGCGATCCCGGCGACGGGCAGCCAGCCGTGGGCGGCGTGGCCCTCGGGCACGGCACGCAGGCCCGAACGGCCGGCCACGAGGGCGTCGAAGACCTCGGCGGGCTTGCGGCCGAGCGGCGAGACGAGCCCGAGGCCGGTGACGACGGCGCTCATGCCTTCGCCTCCGCCAGGTGGCGCTCCCGCAGCAGGACCTTGCGGACCTTGCCGGTCGGTCCGAGCGGGAGGTCGTCGCCGGAGACCACGAGCACCCGGCGGACGGTCGCCGCGGCGGCCTGGTCCAGGGCGGCGACGACGTCCTTCGTCCGGTCGGCGGCCGGGTCGGCGCCGTCGGCGAGGAGGAGCAGCACGTCGGTGACGACGCGCTCGCCGTCCCGGACGGCGACGACCGTGCAGTCCGCCACGTCCGGGCACGCGGCCAGCACGCGTTCCTCCGACATCGCGGTGAACAGCCTTGTGCCGTCGCCGAGTTCGACGGAGTCGACGGCCCGGTCGACGTGGTAGTAGTAACCCTCCTCGTCCCGGTACACGAGGTCGCCGGTGAGGAAGCGCCCGCGGACCCTGGTGCGGAAGGTGGTCGCCGAGTCGTTCCAGTAGCCGAGTGCCAGGGTCGGTGAGGCGGTGGCGAGTTCGCCGATCTCGCCGGGGCCGAGCGGCTCGCCGTCCGGGCCGACGACGGCGCAGTCGACGAAGGCGTGCGGGCGACCGACGCAGCGCCCGTAGCGGTCGGTGCCGGGGCCGTGGGTGATGAAGAAGTGCGAGTGGCCCATCTCGGTGGAGCCGAGCCCGTCGACGAACAGCGAGCCGGGTTCGCGGGTGCGGCCGGCGCGGGTGACGGTCTCCCGGCTGCCGGTGGCGATCAGGCGGCGGATGTGCGTCTCGTGGGCGCAGTCGCCGGTGTTCCACCACAGGGCGACGGATGCGAGGTCACGCGCCGCCAGGTCGTGGCGGGCGAGGTCGGCCCAGGTGGCGGCGAAGCCGACCACGCCGGTCGGCTGCCAGCGCTCGATCGCGTCCAGTACGCCCGCGCCGGACTGGCCCGACAGCACCGCGAGCTGGGTGTGCGAGCCGAGCGCCAGGTTGACCGCTATCAGGGTCGCCGCGTGCGGCGCGGGCAGCGCGCTGAGCATCCGGTCCTGCCCCTGCGGGCGCGGCAGCCGCAGCCGGTGTCGGATCGCCGCGTACAGGCTCGCGTGCGAGTGGACGACGGCCTTCGGCATCCCGGTCGTGCCCGAGGAGTGGGTGATGGCGACCGGGTCGTCGGACCAGTGCCGGTAGGGCTCCGGCGCGGCGTCCGGGTCCCCGGCGCCGAGGGTGGCGATCTCCGGGAGCAGCCGGGTGCCGGGGTCGTGGCCGTCCAGCGCGGCCAGGTGGGCCGGGTCGGCGAGGACGCCGGCGGCGCCGAGGCGGGCGATGTAGCGGGCGGCCCGCTCGCCGTCCAGGTTCGGGTTGAGCAGGGCGGGGATCGCGCCGAGCCGGGCCAGCGCGAGGAAGGCGAGCACGTGGTCGGCGGCGTCGCTCGCGTAGACGACGACGGGGTCGCGCCGCCGGATGCCGAGGCCGTGCAGGGCGGCGGCGCGGGCGCGGACGGCGTGGTCGAGCTCGCGCAGGCTGAGGGCGTGCCAGGCGGGGTGCTCGTCGACCCGCGTGTCGAAGGTGAGCAGCGGGTCGTCCAGGCCGAGGCCGAGCGCGAGGCGGCTGGTGAGCACGGAGCCGGCGCCGACGTCCGGGTCGTCGGCGAGGAGGCCGCGGACGCGGCTTGTCGTGGCGGGTGCGGTGCGTGTGGTCGTGCGGGGGGTGGTCACGGGGGCGGATCCCTCCCTCGGTGCCGGGATTGGCCCCGGCGGTGGGCTTGGGGCTGGGCGCTCAGGCCGCGAGCGCGCGGGCGGCGACGAGCACGGCCGTGGCGTGGTCGCCGGCGTGCTCGCCCGGGTCGGCCTCGCCGGTCTCGCCGGTCTCGCCGGTCAGGTCGGCCTGCTCGGCCGCGATGACCAGGACGCGGTCGGCGTCGCCGTCCGCGAGGAGCAGGGCGGCCAGGTCGAGCGCGTCCGCGGGGACGGTGCCGGGGGCGGCGGGCTCGGCCGGGCTGATCGCGACGACCGGGCCGGTCAGGCCCCAGCGGGCGGCGATGTGCCCGAGGACGGCGTTGGGGTTGGACTGGAAGAACAGCAGCGGGGCCGTCCGGCGCCCGGGTGCGGCGCCCTCGTCGATGGCCCGCGCGGTGGCGCGGTCGCCGCTCGCGCTGGTGAGCAGCAGCGCCGTGCGCCCGGGCGCGGGTGCGTCACCGTGGTGGGCGCGCAGGCAGCGTTCGGCGGTGTCGGCGACGAGCGGGTTGAAGGTGGAGGCGGCGAAGCCCGGCAGGGGTGGCAGGGGCGCCCCGGGGGTGGCCGGATCGGGCCAGCGGGCCTGGGCGATGACGTGCAACTGGGTCATGTGTCACGGGTGTTCGACGAGGAGGGCGGTGTTGGCGCCGCCGAAGGCGGAGTTGAGGCTGAGTGCGTAGCGCGGTGCGGCGGTGCGCGGTCCGTCCAGGACGAGGTCGAGGCCGACGTCCGGGTCCGGGCCGAGCCAGCCGGCGTTCACCGGGAGCCGTCCATTGCGCAACGCGCCGATGGTGACGGCGAGTTCGAGCAGCGCGGAGGCCTCCAGGGCGTGGCCGTGGACGGACTTGCTGGAGCTGACCGGCAGGCGGGCGGTGTGTGCGCCGAACACGCGGTGCAGTGCCGTGGCCTCGGCCCGGTCGGCGAGCGTGGAGCCGGTGCCGTTCGCGTTGACGTAGCCGACGTCGGTCGGCTCGGCGCCCGCGCGGGCGAGCGCGGCCCCGATGGCGCGGGCCACGCCGGCGCCGTCCGGCTCCGGGCGGCACACGTGGTGGGCGTCCCCGGTGCGGCCCCAGCCGGCCAGCCGGACGAGCGCGGTGGCGCCGCGCCGCTCGGCGGCCGGGGCGGCTTCGACCAGGACGGCGGCCGCCGCGTCGCCCAGCAGGGTGCCGGTCCGGCCGGTGCTGAACGGGCGCGGCTCGCCGTCGCGGGCCAGGGCGCGGCCCGCGTCGAAGACCGCGAACACGCCCGGTTCGACGAGGTGCCCGGCGGCCACCAGCACCCGTTCGTGCCGCCCGGCGGCGACGAGTGAGGCCGCGTCGGCGACGGCGGTCGCCGCGGCCACGCAGGCACCCGTGTAGACGCGGGTGACGCCGTCGAGTCCCCAGGCGGTGGCGAGTCCGGCCGCGATGGCGTCGGCGGTCGCGCGGGTGCGCAGGTCGCCGTGCAGCGCCAGCAGGACGGGCGTCGCCGCGCCGTCGGCGGCGCCGAGCCCGGCCTGGTGGCAGGCCTGGCCGACGGCGTCCAGCACCGCGTCGGCGAGCGGCACCGGCGCGGGCAGCAGGGCGGCCCGGGTGGTGCGGCACGCGCTCACGTCGAAGCGGGTGACGGCGCCGAAGGCGGCCTTGCCGTGGGCGGTGGCCTCGGTGAGTTCGCCGAGGCCGCGCCCGGCCGCGCTGAGCACGCCGACACCGCTGACCACCGGGCGTGCGGCGGTCGGGAGGACGGCGGTCATGGCTGCGCGGCTCCGGGGGAGGTGCTCGCCAGGACGGCTTCGCGCAGCAGCCCGGTGGCGTCGTCGACGGTTCGCACGGCGGCGAAGCGATCGTCGTCGAGGTCGACCTCGATGCCGTAGCGCTGCTCGAACTCGGCTATCAGCCAGGTGAGTTCCAGCGATCCGAGTTCGTCGGGCACGGTGTCGGCGGCGCGCTGCCCGAACGCCGCCAGCATGTCCACGACCTCGGCGCGGTCCGGCAGGCCGGCGCGCGTCACGCGGCGCTGCCGGCGACCGCGCCGGCCGGGTCCTGGGTCCCGGCGGCCTCGAGGCGCCGGACGACGTCGGCGGTGAACTCGTCGAGCGTCATCATCGCGGTGGTCTCCATCTCGTCCAGGTCGAACTTGACCCCGAACTCGTCCTCGACCTGGACCGACAGGTCGGCCAGCGCGAGCGATTCGAGGTCCAGTCCGGCCGGGCCGAGGTCGGTGTCGCCGGTGACCTCGGAGACGTCGTACTGCATCTGGGCGAGGGCGGAGAGGACGAAGTCGCGGATGCGGTCCTGCACGGGGGGCTCCTAGGAGAGGAAGGTGCGGTGGTCAGTGGGCGGCGGTGGCCGTGGCGGCGGCGCGCAGGGCGGTCGGGTCGCGCAGGAGCTTTCCGGTCGCGGTGCGCGGGAGGCGGGGGAGGAGGGCGAGCCGGCGGGGCCGCTTGTAGGCGGCCAGGTGCCGGTTGAGCCCCTCCTGGAGGGCGGCCGGGTCGGCGCCGGCTTCGAGGGCGAGGTAGGCCTCGATGCCGCCGTCCTCGAAGACCACGACGGCCTCGCGGACGGCGGGCAGTGCGGTGAGCGTCTGCTCGACCTCGGTGAGGTCCACCTTGAGGCCGCCGATGGACACTTGGGAGTCGAGCCGGCCGAGGACGGTGACCTCGCCGGTGTCCGGGGCGAGCAGGGCGGCGTCCCGGGTGTGCAGCCAGCCGTCCGACCAGCGGGTCGGGTCGTCCAGCCCCGGGTAGGGGGAGGTGCCCGCCGCGATCTGCAGCTCGCCCCCGACGAGCCGCAGCCGCATGCCGTGGACGGGCCGCTTGGCCGGGTGCAGCCCGCCCGAGAGGTCGGTGGCGATCACCCCGGTCTCGGTCATCCCGTACATCGTGCCGAGCGGGACACCGTACCGGTCCGTGAACAGCGCGGCCAGGCCCGGACGGACCAGCTCGCCGGCCACGACCATCCGCCGCAGCCGGGGCAGCGGCGGCGGCGCGACCGCCCCGGCCAGCAGCTCGGCGTGGAACGGCACGCCGATGACGGTGACCGGCCGGTCGCCGCGGGCGACGGCGGAGAGGATGCCCGCGGCCGTCATCCGCTCAGGCACGGTCAGTGCGGCGCGGGCGAACAGGGCGTTGAGCAGCCCGCCGACCAGGCCGAGCACGTGCACGACCGAGGAGAGCAGGACGACCCGCTCGCCCTCGCCGGGGAAGTCCACCAGCCTGCGGTAGCAGTCGAGTTCGCGCAGCAGGTCGGCGGCGGTGCGGGCGATCACCTTGGCCGGGCCGGTGGACCCGGAGCTCAGCTGGACCAGCGCGTGCCCGCTCCGGGCCGGCCGGCCGTCCGGCAGCCGCACGGCCACCGGCTCCACCTCGGAGAACCCGCGCAGCGCCGCCGCGGACCGGTGGGCGGAGCCTACCAGCACCTGCGGGGCCAGCCGGGCCACCGCCGCGTCGACCTCATGGTCGGTCAACCGGTGGTCGAGCAGCGCCACTTGGGCGCCGAGCCGCCAGGCCGCCAGCAGCACGGCGACGAAGGCCACCGAGGGCGGCAGCCGCAGGGCCGCCGTGCCGCCCGCGCCGAGGCCGGCGGCGGCGAGCCGACCGGTCTGCTCGTCGACGAGGGCGCGCAGGGCGGCCCGGTCGATCGGGGCGCCGAAGTGCAGGCACTCCTCGTCCCCGTCGCCGGACAGCAGGAGCCGGTCGATCCAGTCGGGCGGGGCATCGGCGTGCGGCTGCGCCGGGAGCATCTGATCCGCGAGCGGAAGTGAAGAGCTTGAAAAGGCGGTCAACACCACTCCACATAGCGAGGGGATTTGACATGGACGCCGTGAACAACCAGAACGGTCAATTCCGTGGCCAGACCTTGGCACAGACGATTGGTCAAATCAAGGTCTATACCAATGTGGTTGTTGCTCCTACGCTGCCGAACCGGGACCGGTCCGTGCGTGGCCGTCCGGGAAATGGAGCTGCCCGTGGGAGTGACCACGCTGGCCGGGATCGAGCGCGCCGCGCGCGCACATCTCCCCCGTGAGATCTGGGACTTCATCGAAGGTGGCAGCGGCGCGGAACGCACCCTGGCGGCGAACCGGGAGGCGTTCTCCCGCTACGCGTTCCGGCCGCGCACGCTCGTCGACGTCTCGGCCTGCTCGACCGGGACCACCCTGCTCGGCAGCCCGCTCGCGCTGCCGGTCGGCATCGCCCCGATGGCCTACCACCGGCTGGTCGACCCCGAGGGCGAGACGGCCACGGCGCGGGCGGCCGGCGCGGCCGGAGCCCTGCTCGTCGCCGGCATGTTCGCCAGCCGCACCCTGGAGGACATCACGGCCGCCGCCACCGGCCCGGTCTGGCTCCAGCTGTACTGGCTGCGCGAGCGCGCCGCCCTCGCCGCCCTGGTCGAACGGGCCGAGGCGGCCGGAATCTCGGCCCTCGTGCTCACCGTGGACGCCCCGAGGATCGGCCGCCGCCTGCGCGACCTGCGCAACGGCTTCGCGATCCCGCCCGCCGTGCGTGCCGTCAACCTCGACCCGGTCCTGATGGCGGCCAGCCACCGCGCCGCGAGCGGCAGTTCGGGCATCGCCGACCATGCGCGCGAGCAGTTCGACCCCTCGCTGACCTGGGCCGACCTCGGCTGGCTGCGCGAGCGCACCCGGCTGCCGCTGGTCCTCAAGGGCGTCCTCACCGCCGAGGACGCCCGGCTCGCCGTCGAGCACGGCGCCGACGCCGTCGTGGTGTCCAACCACGGCGGACGGCAACTGGACGGTGCCGTGCCCGCGTTGGCCGCCCTGCCGGAGGTCGCCGACGCCGTGCCGGGCACGCTGCCCGTCCTCCTCGACGGCGGCGTCCGCACCGGCGCGGACATCGCCCTCGCCCTCGCCCTCGGTGCCGGTGCCGTGCTCATCGGACGCCCGGCGTTCTGGGGCCTCGCGACCGGCGGCGAGGCGGGCGTGCGCCGGGTCCTCGACCTCCTGCACGACGAACTGGAGCACACCCTCGCCCTGCTGGGCCGCCCCCGGCTCGCCGACCTGGACCGCTCGGCGGTCACCCCGTGGCCGCCGCACCGGTGAATGTTCAACGGTCGAGAATCCTGCCGGGGTTCATTACCGGGCGTCCGAATACCGACAACGCCGAATCACGACAGGGTTCAACCCCGAGACCGTTCGACCCCGACTGGGAGAACTCCCTTATGACGAAGAACGAGGACCGCTTCCCCGGCTGGGACTGGGACGATCCCGAGGGCCTCTCCGCCCGCCTCGACGCGTTCAGCGCGGACGTCGCCACCTGCGCGACGCTGGAGGCCTCGCCCGGCGGCCTGCCCCGCGACCACGCCGGGTTCCGCGAACTCGGCCTGACCGGGATCGAGTTCGCCGCGTTCCGGACGGCGCACCCGCACGGCCTCGGCACCGACCTCGCCACCCTGCGCAGTCCCGACGCCGCCACCGAGCCCGGCACGCTCTACCGCGTCGACGGCGACCGCTGGTTCACCCAGCTGGACGTCTCGCGGCCGCTGCCCTTCGCCGACGCCAGCGTCGACTGGGTCTACGCCGAGCACCTGATCGAGCACGTCACCCTGCCCGTCGCGGCCGGCTGGCTGCGCGAGGCCCGTCGCGTCCTGCGCCCCGGCGGCGTCCTGCGGATCACCACCCCCGACCTCGCCCGCTACCTGGTCGGCTACGCCACCGGCGACGGCTTCCTCGCCAAGCACCGCCGCCGCCTGACCACCCTCGGCTTCGGACCGCCGATGCCCGCGCGCCCCGCCTTCCTGGTCAACCAGATCTTCCGGCACTACGGCCACCAGTGGATCTACGACCTCGACGAACTCCGGCACGTGCTCGGCCTGGCCGGCTTCGAGGACGGGCGGATCCGCCACTGCGCCTACCGCGAGGGCGCCCGCGCCGACGTCGCCGACCTCGACACCGCCTTCCGCACCGACGAGACCATCTACGTCGAGGCCGACCGCTGACAGGAGCCCATCCACCCATGCCCCTCCACCCCCAGGCCGAGGCCCTGCGCGCCCGCCGCGCGAGCTCCGGCGCACCGCCCCTCTACACCCTCACCCTCGCCGAGGCCCGCGCCGCCGACCTCGCGGACATCCGCGCGGCGGCGGGCGCACCCGAACCCGTCGCCTCCGTCGAGGAGTTCACCGTCCCGGGCCCCGGCGGCGACCTCACCCTCCGCCTCCACCGGCCGACCGTCGGCAGTGAACTTCCCGTCCTGCTCTACCTGTTCGGTGGCGGCTGGACCCTCGGCTCGCCCGACACCAGCGACGCGATCTGCCGCCGCCTGACCAACGCCGTCGGCTGCGCCACCGTCTCCGTCGGCTACCGGCTCGCCCCCGAACACCCCTTCCCCGCGGCCCTCCACGACTGCCGCGCCGCCGTCCACTGGCTGGCCGGCCGTGCCAGGAGCCTCGGCCTGGACGCCACGCGCCTGGCCGTCGGCGGCGACAGCGCGGGCGGCAACCTGACCGCCGCGCTCACCCTCCTGCTGCGCGACGAGGGCGGCCCGGCCGTGCGCCACCAACTGCTCGTCTACCCCAACACCGACCACGGCGCCGACACCCCGTCGTCGCGCGAGCACGACGACCCGCTGCTCTTCAACCGCCGTTCGGTCGCCTGGTACTGGGGCCACTACCTCGCCGACCCGGCCGACGGCGCCCACCCGCTCGCCTCCCCGCTGCGCGCCCCGAGCCTGGCCGGCCTGCCGCCCGCGACCGTCATCACCGCCGAGTACGACCCGCTGCGCGACGAGGGCGAGCAGTACGCCGAGGCGCTGCGCGCAGCGGGCGTCCCGGTCGACGCACGGCGGTACGAGGGCGTGCCGCACGGCTTCTTCGCCATGACGGGCGTCCTGGACGCCGCCGCAGAGGCCCAGCGGTACGCCGCCGAGCGCCTGCGCGAGGCCCTGCGATGACCCTCGACCTGGCGGACCTGCACGCCTCGCTCTCCGACCCGCTGCTCGACGCGATGACCTTCCTCAACGAGGTCACCACCCGCTACCCCGACGCCGTCTCCTTCGCCCCGGGTCGCCCCTACGCGGGCTTCTTCGAACCGGAGGACGTCCCGGCCTACCTCGACACCTACCTCGCGCACCTGGCCGCGCGCGGCCTCGACCGGGACGCCGTCCGCACCGCGCTGTTCCAGTACGGCCCGACCAAGGGCATCATCGCCGACCTGGTCGCCCGCACCCTCGCCAACGACGAGGGCCTCACCGCCGCCCCCGAGGCCCTGGTGCTGACCGTCGGCGCCCAGGAGGGCATGCTGCTCGCCCTGCGCGCGCTCTGCGCCACGCCGGACGACGTCCTGCTGGTCAGCTCGCCCTGCTACGTGGGCGTCACGGGCGCCGCCCGGCTGCTCGACCTCACCACCCGCCCCGTCCCCGAGGGGCCGGCGGGCGGGCCCGACCCGGAGGCCGTCCGCGCGGCCGCCCGGGCCGTCCGCGCCGAGGGGCGGCGCCCGCGCGCGCTGTACGTCGTGCCCGACTTCGCGAACCCGTCCGGCACCAGCATGCCCGTCGAGGCCCGCACCCGGCTGCTGGCCGTCGCGGCGGACGAGGACCTGCTCGTCGTCGAGGACAACCCGTACGGCTTCTTCGTCCGCGAGTGCGGCGAACGGCCGACCCTCAAGGCGCTGGACCGCGACCGACGGGTCGTCTACCTCGGCTCCTTCGCCAAGACCTGCTTCCCCGGCGCACGCCTCGGCTACGTCGTCGCCGACCAGGAGGTGACCGGCCCGGGCGGCCGGCGCACGCTGCTGGCGGACGAGCTGGCCCGGCTCAAGAGCATGACGACGGTGAACACCCCCGCCCTCAGCCAGGCCGTCATCGGCGGCATGCTGCTGCGCCACGACTGCCGCCTGCGCGCCGCCAACGCCGCCGCCACGGCCCACTACGCGGCCGGCATGGACACACTGCTGCGCGAGCTGGAACGGCACTTCCCGGCGTCCGCGCGCCGCCGCCTGGGGGTGTCCTGGAACCGGCCCGGGGGCGGCTTCTTCGCCGTCCTCACCGTGCCGTTCACGGCCGACGACGCGGCCATGGAGCGGTGCGCACGGGAGTACGGGGTGCTCTGGACGCCGATGACGCCGTTCTACCCGGCCGGCGGCGGTGAGCGCCTGCTGCGGCTCTCCATCAGTGCGGTGACGCAACATCAGATCATCGACGGAGTGTGCAAGTTGGCGTCCTTCGTCAGGTCCTGCTGAGCGGTACGACGTAGGGCCCGGCCACCAGGCCGGGCCCTACCCGTCTCGTCGTCAGCGCACGCGGGTCGAGAACAGCCGCGCCGACCAGTACACCGACAGGACGGTCATCGCGACGACGACCAGCAGTCCCTGCCAGACCACGGCGTCCCCGGCATGCCCCGAGAACAGCGCCCGCATGCCCTCCACCGCCCAGTAGAAGGGGTTCCAGTGGGCCGCCGACCGCAGCCAGTCGGGCGCGAGGGTGAGGGGCAGCAGCACGCCCGACAGCAGCGCGATCGGCTGTGCGATGGTGTTCACGACCGGTGCCATCGCCGCGTCCGTCGGCACCATGAGCGCGATGCCGAAGGAGATCGCCGAGGTCATCAGCGCCAGCAGCCCGAGCAGCACGTAGGCGAGCAGGAGGTTGAGCGGGCTGACCCGCAGCCCGAACGGCAGTGCGATCAGCGTGATGAGGACGGCCTGCACCAGCAGCGCCACCATCTCCCGCAGCGCGCGCCCGAGCAGCAATGCCAGCCGGCTCACCGGCGTCACCCGGGAACGCTCGATGACGCCGGCCTTGAGCTCGCCGAGCAGGCTGAAGCCGGTGAACAGGCCGCCGAAGATGCACAGCACCGCCAACAGGCCCGGGACGTAGACCTGGTAGGCGTCGGCATAGCTGCTCGCGCCCTCGGGGGCGAGCACCTTCTTCAGCAACGGCGCGAACAGCAGCAGGTAGAAGACCGGCTGGATGATCCCGACGGCGATCCAGACCGGGGTGCGGATCATCAGCAGCAGCTGCCGCTGGAAGACCAGCCAGGTGTCACGGGCGAGCTTCACGCGAACTCCTTCCAGTTGGCGGTCAGGCGGACTGCTCGAGCGAGCGGCCGGTGCGGGCCAGGAACACGTCGTCCAGGCTGGGCCGTTGGAGCTGGACGGTGCCGGGTGTGACGCCGGCGCCGTCCAGTGCGCGCAACAGCCGCGGGATCGCGGCCGCCCCGTCGTCGAGGTAGAGCCGCAGCCCGCCCTCGGCCCGCAACTCCAGCCGGTGAAGGTACGGTTGGGCCCGCAGCACCTCGGCGGCGCGCTCGGCGACGCCCTCGGTGGCGTCGGCCAGGCCGACCAGCACGACGTCCCCGGAGATCTCGCGTTTGAGCGCCTCGGGTGTGCCCTCCGCCACGACCCGGCCCTGGTCGACGATCGCCACCCGGTCGCAGAGTGCGTCCGCCTCGTCGAGGTAGTGGGTGGTGACGACGACGGTCATGCCCTCGGTCCGCAGCCGCTTGATCTCCTCCCACACGGACGCCCGGCTGGCCGGGTCGAGCCCGACGGTGGGCTCGTCGAGGAAGAGCACGCGCGGTTCGTGGATCACCCCGAGCGCGATGTCCACCCGCCGGCGCTGGCCGCCGGAGTACGTCGCGCAGGGGCGGTCGCCGAACTCGCCCAGGTCGAAGGCCTTGAGCGCGTCCTCGGCGGCCCGGACGGCACGTGCCTTGGGGGCGCCGTGCATCCGGGCCTGGAGGACGAGCTCCTCGCGCGCGCTGACGCCGTCGGTGGTGCCGCCGCCCTGGGCGACGTAGCCGATCCGGCGCCGGACTTCCGCGGGGTCGGCGAAGAGGTCGGCGCCGGCCACGGTCGCCCGGCCGCCGTCGGGGCGGATCAGGGTGGCGAGCATGCGCAGGGTGGTGGTCTTCCCGGCGCCGTTGGGGCCGAGGAAGCCGTAGATCTCGCCCGCGTCGACGGCGAGGTCGATGCCGCGGACGGCGTCGACGGTGGTGTCCTCACCGCTCCTGCGGGAGGACTTCTTGCGGTAGGACTTGCGCAGTCCCGTGGTCTCGATCAACCGGAACTCCCGTGCGGGGATGGGCGGCCGGCACGCCGCTCCAGGCGCGGCGGGGCCGCTGTCGGGCGCCACCCTAGGGCGTCGGCCGGGCGGAGACAATGGCCTAGACCAATGGACGTGCGATCTTCCGGTCTGCTAAAGGGGCCCGGCCGTGGGCCCCTTGACCAGCGCCTCCAGTCGCTCGGCCGCAGCACGGGCTCCGCCGCCCGCCAGCAGCTCGGTGCCGACACGGGCGGCCGCCGCCCGGTACTCCCCGTCGTCGAGGACGCTGAGCACCGCCCGAGCGAGCCGCTCCGGCGAGACCCGCGCGAACGGCACCCGCAGCCCCGCCCCCGCGGCCTCGACCTGTGCCGCGACGAACGGCTGGTCGTGCCGGATCGGCGCGGTGACCAGGGGAATCCCGTGCGCGAGCGCCTCGCCGACGGTGTTCATCCCGCCGTGGCAGAGCACTGCGTCCAGGGTGCCGCGCGCCATCATCTCCAGGACCGGCGCGCGGTCCACCGCGACGGCGTGCCACGGGAGTTCGGGCAGGAGCTCGCACGGTGCGGCGAACACCGGCTGCACGTCCTCCCCGCAGAGCTCCAGCGCCCGGACGGCCCGGGCGTGGAAGTCCGCACCGAGCTCGCCGGCCAGCGTGCCCATGGTGACCAGGACGCGCCGGCGCCCGGGCAGCAGCCGCTCCCACGGGAACGACGGGTCGGCCGGCCGCACACCGTGGACCGGCCCGACCAGCGCGTACTCCGGTGGGTGTGCGCGGGTGCCGGTGAGGGCCGACCCGGTGGTCGCGAGCACCAGCGCGGGGGAGAAACGCAGGTCGGTGTACTCCTCCGCAGGAAGCCCGGCCCGCTCCCACAGGCCCCGGAGGAGCCCGGTCATCCACGCCTCGACCTGCGGCAACGCCCGGTACGGTCGACCGAGTTCCATCGCGCCC
Source organism: Kitasatospora sp. NPDC048722 (assembly GCF_040650235.1). NCBI lineage: Bacteria > Bacillati > Actinomycetota > Actinomycetes > Kitasatosporales > Streptomycetaceae > Kitasatospora > Kitasatospora sp. NPDC048722. Next base: position 110,195 of record NZ_JBEZGX010000002.1, on the reverse strand, counting down.
GGTGCGAAGCTCGCCCAGGGCAGCCCGTGCCGGTGCGCGACGATCCCGCCCGCCGGGGCGTGCTGGTCGACCAGCACGACATCCGGCCGGTGCTCGCGCACGATCGCGTCCAGCGGCTTCAAGGTGAACCGCGCGTACGGCACGATGAAGCCTTCCCAGAGCGAGCGCAGCGCGGCGAGCCCGTGCCCGCCCTGCGCGCGGAACGCCCGGGTGCCGGTGCCGAGGACGTGTGCGCCCGACCCGAGGAGCGGGCGCAGGACGGTCTCGGTGCCGGTCCACAGGACGTCGTGGCCGCGCTCCGCGAGCTCGGCGGCGATGCCCACGGCTGGGTTCACATGCCCGGTCAGCGGCGGCACGACGAAGAGGAACCTGCTCATGCTCCGGCCTCCCCGGAGATCAGCCGCTGCACGTCGCCCACGGTGAGCGCCTCCAGCGCGGCGAGGTCCAACCGGGCGCGAAGCGCGGCGAGATCGGCCCTCGCTCCGAAGCGTCCGCGCAAGCCCTCGGCCAGCGCCGCGAGTTCGGTCTCGTCGAGCAGGAGGTCGCCGTCGAGCCGGGCGTCCGGCGTCACACGGGCGGTCCACCCCGGCGGTGCGTCGGCGGCCTCGGCCAGCAGCGCGAGGAGATCGGGGCGGACGGATGCGGCCCCCTCGTATGCGGGAAGTTCGGGATCGTTCACGGGATGGCTCCACCTGCTCGACGGCACGGGGCGGACGCGACCGGGACGATGGCCGGCGCGGGGGAAAAGCGAAGGAAATGCGAAGAGAAGGAGCCCGCGATCACTTGTGCGACCGGTCCGGGCGTGGGAATACTAGCCCGCGTGACCGCACTGGAGGCAGTGGCCGTTCACCTCCCCCCACACGCCGTGCCCATCGAGGCGGTGGGCGAGCGCATCGGCCTGACCCCACGTCAACTCAAACTCTTCCGCCGCTTCCACGGCCTGGACCAGCTGCGACTGGACCCGGACGGGACGCTGCCCGACCTGCTCGACGCCGCCGTCGACAACCTCACGGAGCTGCACGGACGCGAACGGCACGTCCGCTTCGTGATCCACGCCCGCAGCATGCCGGTGGCGGTGCCCTACCCGCTCAACCCCCTGCACGACCTGATCGCCCGGCGTGGCCTGGCGCACGCCAACGCCTTCACGGTGACCCACCACGCTTGCGCGGTGGGCCTGTTGGCGATCGACCTGGCCGGCCGCCTGCTGGCCGGCGATCCGGACCCCCAGGCGCTGGCCCTCGTCGTCGCGGGCGAGAAGACCTTCACGAGGGACGCCCAGGTGGTGCCCGAGACGGGCGTCTTCGCCGAGGGCGCCGCCGCGTGCCTGGTCCGCGCGACCGGCGAGCGGCACCGCGTGCTGTCCTTCTCGGTGCGCCAGCGCCCCGAGTTCGACGGCCGGCTGGCCGAGGACCCGGACCTCCTCGCCCGCTACCAGCGCGAGTACCCGGCCGTGCTGACCGAGGCGATCGAGGCCGCCCTGGAGCAGGCCGGTCTGGACCTCTCGGACCTGGCCGCGGTGCTTCCGCACAACGTCAACCAGGCCTCCTGGCGGATGCTGGCGCGGCGGATCGGGCTCCCGGTGGAGAAAGTGCTGCTGGACAACGTGCCGTCCGTGGGGCACAGTTTCGCTGCGGACAGCCTGATCAACCTCCACACCGCCACGACGCGGGGGCTGCTCCGCCGCGGCGACCGCTACCTGATCGCCGCCGCCGGGATCGGAGCCACCTTCTCCGCGATGACGGTCCAGTGCTGATGGTCCGTCAGATCGAATCCCTCCGGGCATCACCAGTCACTTCAGCCACTTCGCACGTACGACGGGACGGTTCACCCATGTCGGAACCCGTGGTCCAGACCACTGACCCCGAGCTGCGCGAGCGGATCCTGCACGGCATCGGCGAGCTCCTGCCGCGCGTCCTCAAGCGCGACCTGCCGCAGATCCCCGAGGACGCCTGCCTCTTCGACGACCTCGGCCTCACCTCGGCCGGCACCATCGAGCTGATCCTCGAACTGGAGGAGTCGCTCGACATCCAGGTCGACGTCGAGCAGATCACCGAGGAGGACCTGCGCTCGGTCACCAGCCTCGCCGACTACGTCGCCGGGCACGTCATCCCCGAGGACTGACCGGGTGGCCACGCGCGGCCTGCGGATCACCCGGGCCCGGGCCCGGAGCTTCGACGGCCGGTCGGAATTGTCGCTCGACCCGGACCTGCGCGTCTTCGTCACCGACCTCGCCCGCCCGTACGGCCTTCCGGTGCGCGAGGACCTCCTGCGCGCGGGCGCCGGCCACTCCTACGAGGAGATGGCGGCGGGCCTGCTGCGCGAGGAACTGGCCGACGACGAGCCCGTCGACCTGCTGATCCTGGCCTTCGACTCCCCGGACGTCCGTCCGGGCGCGCCGTCCTCGCTGGCGCTGAGCCGCTCCTGTCCGGGTTCGCCGCTCGCCTTCGCGGTCTGCGACCAGGGGCTCGGCGCGGCCTTCACCGCTCTGCGACTTGCCGCCGAGTACCACCGCACCGGGTTCTGCCGCCGGGCGGTGGTGGTCGTCGCCGAGCAGACGGCGCTGCACTACGCGCCCGGCGCACCGGTCCGACTGCCGCAGCGGCACGGTGCCGTGGTGCTGGTGTGCGAGGAGGCTCCGGGTGGGGCGATGGACATCCGCCAGACGCCCTGCACGGACGACCCGGAGAAGGAGGTCCGCGCGCTCGCCGGGTCACTGGACCCGGGAACGGTGCTGGTGCGCGGCCCCGGCGTGGACGGTCCGACCGCCCAGCCCTTCACCGGTGTGTGGGCGGAGCTCGCCGAGGGGCTGCCGCAGCGAAGGCCGGTCCTGGTCGCGAGCTTCGACCGCCGGCTGGGCGTGCTGAACACGCTCGCGCTCCCGTGACCGTTGACGTCTGGCTCATCCCGACCGACCAACCCGTGGAAGTGGCGGAGGAGTTGTGGCACCTTCTCGACGAGTGCGAGCGTGCCCGGTGTGCCGGGGCGGACCCCGTGGTGCGCCGACGCTTCACCGTCGTGCACGGCGCCGTCCGCCAACTGGTCGGCGCCCGGCTCGGCGTGCGTCCGGCCGACGTCGAGTGGCGGCGCGGCCGGTACGGTAAGCCGGTGCCCGAGCGGTCCGGCGGGCTGGAGGTGAACTACTCCGCCTCCGACTCCCTCGCCGCGCTGGCGCTTTCGGACGGGCGGCCGGTCGGCGTCGACGTCGAGCGGATCCACGGCCGGCGGGTGGCGGGGCGGGTGGCGGCGCGCTTCTTCCCGGCCGCCGAGGCGCGGGCCGTCCTGGAGTCGCCCGAGCGCTTCACGGAGTTGTGGTGCCGACGGGAGGCCTGCGCGAAGGCGTACGGCGGCCGGCTCGTGCAGTCCTTCGGCCTGTCCGTCGACGGTCCGTCGCCGTTGCTGCTCGCGGATGCGGGCACGCTCGGGGCTGGACCGGTGTGGCTGTCCGACGTCCCGGTCCCGGGTCCGTTCCGTGCCGCCCTCGCCGTTCTCGGCGATTCGCCTTGTCATGTCAACTGCGAAGCATGGCAGGGAAGTTGAGAGCGGAGTCCGATGTGTGATGTGGTCTGGACCAGTCGTGGAGGCCGCTGGTAGCGTCCGGGACACATTCCCGCCCCCGGTCCGAACCGGGCCGGCCGAAAGGCGCGTGCGACGTGACACGGACCAGCCGACGGATCACCGTTCGGTACGACGGCGCGAGCAGCGGCACGGGCCCGCTCACGCTCGGCCAGGACAACATGCTCCGTTGCATCCGCAACGACGCCCCGGCGGCGATCAACCGGGAGTCCGTCTGGCCGGTGCCGGACGGCATGACCGTGTCCAACGCCCTTCGAGCCCTGCGTGAACTCGTCGAGCGGCATGAGTCCTTGCGCACGTCCTTCCCCAGGGGGTCGGGGGACGGCGGCTTCCCCGACCGCCAAGTGGTGCACGCGGAAGGCGAGTTCGACGTCACGGTCGTCGACGCCGACGACGTTCCGACCGCCGGGCTCGACCCGCTCGCCGAGGCGCTGGGGCGCGCCGACGTGGCCCTGCCGTTCGATGTCGCCGCCGCGCCCCGGCTCCGCTTCATCCTGCTCGCCGACGGTGACCGTGTGCTGCGGCTGATCGCCGTCGTGTGCCACGCGGGCGCCGACGGCGCGGCCACCGCCGTGCTCATCGAGGACTGGCTCGACCTCGCGGCCGGCAAGGAGCTCCCGCCCGTCACCGCCCCCACCCCGCTCCGGGTGGCCGCCGCCGAGCGGAGCCCGCGGGGCCTGCGAAGAACCGACGCCGCCCTGCGGCACTGGGCACGCCTGCTCGGCACCGGCCCGCTCACGCCCTTCGCGGACGCGCGGATCGCCGGGCCGCCGGACGGCGTCGGCGCCGTGCTGGTCCGCTCCGCCGCCGGGGCGCGGGATCTCGCCGCCGTCTGCCGCCGCACCGGTGCGGGCCCGTCCGTCGTCGTGCTCGCGGCCTTCGCGGCCCTGGCCGCCCAGCGGGCGGGGGGCCACGAGCTGATGATCTCGGCGCTCTCGTCGAACCGGCAGCGCGCCGCGATGGCCGACCACGTCGGCACCCTCGCGCAGGACGCGCTGCTGCTCCTCGACACCGGCGCCGCCGACTTCGACCGGCTGGTCGGCCGTGCGAAGTCGGCCGCGCTGCGGGCGTACTGGCACAGCACGCTCGACGCCGAACAGGTCTGGCGGCTGGTCGAGGACACCGCGCACCAGCGCGGCGCCCGGTACCCCCGGCGGCTGGTCGTGAACGACGTCAGCCAGGCCGTCCCCGACGCCGTACTCGACACCCGCCCGGCCCCGGTCGCCGACCCGGAGCTGATCAGGCTGCCCGACCAGCCGATCGGCGTCCGGCTGATGTTCACGGTGCTGCGGCACGGGGGCGTACTGGAGTTCGTGCTGTCCGCCTGCCCGCAGGTGCTCGACGCCGCCGAGACCGAGGACTTCGCCCGCCGCCTGCTCGCCCTCCTGGCCGCCGCCGCTCACGGCCCGGTCCCGCTGCCCGCCCTGCCGACGACCGCACGGACGGGGGAGTGGCAGCAGGTCGACGGTTCGTGGATCGACCTGGCCGCCCTCCGTGCACTCCTCGCCGACGTCCTCGGGGCCGCCGCGACCGTCGAACTCGCCGACGGCCGTCTCGTCGCCCGCCTCACCACCGGGGACCCCGCGCTGACCCCGGCCGACGCCCACCGGGCCGTGGTCGCGGCGCTCCCCGGCCGGGACACGGTGATGGCACCGCACCACTACGTCGTCCACGGGCCCTGCGGAACGACCGAGGGCGACGGCCGCGACCCCGTGATCACCGCGCGCCTCGCCGGACTCGCCTGAACGTCCCGCGCGCCCTGACTCACCTGGACGGAGGAGGAGCGAGCGGCCGCCGCCTCACCCTTGCGTCTCCTCCCATTTCCACGAGCACTCCGCCGTCGCCCCCGAGGTGAGCTCCCACGGGCTCGGCACCTCGTGCGGGTCCCCGCCGCCGTCCTGCACGGGCAGCCGGTCGATCACCGCGACCAGCGCGGGCGGCAACTGCGGCGCCAGCCCGCGGTGGCAGCGGGACAGGATGTCGCGCCGCACGTCGTCCGGGAGCAGTGGCCGGCTCACCCGCAACGGCCGTGGCCCGTACGTGCGTTCGGCCGTGGCGAGCTGGTCCGACCAGGCGCGCCAGTAGTCCGCGTCGTCGGTCTCGCCGAGCATCAGGTGGTGCAGATGCAGGCAGTACGCGGCCGTCCCGCTGCCGGACCCGGCGGCGAAGCGCCACCAGAACTCGGCGCCCTCCTCCCGCCCGGTCGCGTACAGGAGCGCGCCGAACACCTCGGCCCCCTCGGGCTGGATGCGGCGCGCGTTCACCAGCAGGTCGAGTCCGCGCGAGGCGTCCGGCGCGCCCAGCACCAGGGCCACCACGAGGCCCAGTTCGAAGGCGGCCTGCTCGTGCTCGGTCGGCAGGTGGGGCGGTCCGGCGGTGAGGCGGGCCTGACGCAGGGCGGCGATCCGTTCGGCGTGGGCGCGTTCGGGTCGGGGCACGTGGAACGGCGCGCGCCCCTGCTCGGCACTCCGCGCCCCGTCGGGCGGGGGAGCGCCGGGCCCGTCGACCGGCGGGTGCGGCTCGGCCGGGTACTGCTGGGGCTCCGGCCCGGGCCGCGGCCGGGGCGTCACTGCTCGCCCCCGCCGTCCGGGAGTTCGCCCACCCCGAGCCGCCGCGCCAGCCGCTCCCGGGCGTGCCGCAGGTTGGAGTGCACGGTGGCCACCGGCCGGTCCAGGTAGGCCCCGATCACCTTGACGTGCAGGCCGAGCAGGTAGCGCAGGATGATCACGTCCCGCTGGCGGTCCGGCAGTTCGAGGATCGCCGCGTACAGCCGCACCTCGTCCGCCTCGTTGTGCAGCAGCCCGTTCGCGACCTGCTTGAACGCTCCGATCACGGCCGCGAACGTGACCGCCTCGACCGCCACCGGCTCCTCGCCCGCCACCCAGTCGGCGATGTGCCGGTTCGCCAGCCGCCAGGCGTACGCGGCGGGCTCCTCGAACCGCAGCACCTGGGGCCAGCACCGGGCGAGGTCCTCCTTGACCGCTTCCACCACGAGCGTGACGTCGGCGCGGTTGCCTATGCGGGTGAGCGCCAGGGCGTGCCAGGCGGGTTCGTGGGTCTCGCAGAACGCCGAATAGGCCAGCCCCATCCGGAGGTTGACGGACTCGCCCGGCACCGCGAGGGCCTCGCGGCCGCCCCTGTCGATCGTCATCGAGCCTGCTTTCCGTGGCACCGACCGGTCGCCGGGCCACCCGAGGGTCGGGCTGTGTGCGCCCATCCTCATTCCATCAGCCCTGTCACTCCAGGCTGCAAAGCGAATACAGATTGTCATCTCATGGGAATGAGTGCCTGGTTGCGTGCGCGGTTGAGCGGGACGGGACCGTGGTTGACCCCCGCCCGGCCTGGGCAGCAATCGGTCACATTGCGCAGCAGACGCCGCACAGGGAGAGCGATGAACCGGTACGACGGGGTGGATCTCCGGCTGAACGTCCCGCACTCGGCCCGGATGTACGACTACTACCTCGGCGGCTTCACCAACTTCGCCGCCGACCGTGAGGCCGCGGGCCAGGCGCTCGCGATCGCTCCCTGGCTGCGCGCCGCCGCCCGCGCCAACCGCGCCTTCGTCCACCGCTCGACCCGCGCCCTCGCGCTGGCCGGCATCGACCAGTTCCTCGACATCGGCACCGGCATCCCCACCTCGCCCAACCTGCACGAGACCGCCCAGGGGGTGAACCCCCGTGCCCGGGTCGTCTACGCGGACAACGACCCGATCGTCCTCTCCCACGCCCAGGCCCTGCTCGCCAGCACCCCGGAGGGCCGCACCGCCTACGTCGAGGCCGACGTCACCGACCCGGCCGGCCTGCTCGCCGCGCCCGGCCTGCGCGAGACCCTCGACCTCGCCCGCCCGGTCGCGCTCTCCCTCAACGCGTTGTTCCACTTCGTCCCGGACGCGCACGGCGCGCGCGAGGTGGTCGAACACCTCAAGTCGGCGCTCGCCCCCGGCAGCGCGCTGGTGATGACGCACGTCAGCCCGGAGTTCGCCCCGGAGGAGGTCGCCCGGCTGATCCACATCTACGCGGCGGCCGGCACCGCCACCCAGCCCCGCACCCGGGCCGAGTTCACCCGCTTCTTCGACGGCTGGACCCTGATCGCCCCGACGATCGTCCCCACCCCGCGCTGGCGCCCTGCTCCCGACGACCCGGCCGTCACCGACAGCGAGGCCGCGTGCTACTCGGGCGTGGCCCTCAAACCGTGAGGCCGACGGCCGTGCGCTCGATCGCCGGTGTGCCCGCCACGCCTCCCCCGGAACGGCGCTGCACCGTGTCCACCCCACGCCAGGGGTCGCACGCGCAGGCCGACGAGGCTCCTCGGTCACGCTCCTCGATCACACTCCCCGGTCACGCGGCCGCCCCGCGAACCGTGCGGCCCCGCCCCTCCTGTCACAGACTGGTGGTGGATCGGTGCTGCCCCCGAGGCTGGGAGAAGCATGCTGCTCGGACTCTCGACTGCGCTGGTCGCGACCGTCTGCTTCGGCTTCGGGGCCGTGTTCCAGGCGCGCGGGGCCAGGTCGGCGCCGCGCGCGGACCGGGTGCGGGCGGGCCTGCTGGCGGCGCTCGTCCGGTCGTGGCAGTTCGTCCTCGGCACGCTGCTGGACATCGCCGGCTTCGTGCTGAGCATCGTGGCGCTGCGCAGTCTCCCGCTCTTCCTCGTGCAGGCCGTCACCAACGCGAGCCTCGCCGTCACCGCCCTCGCCGCCGTCTGGCTGCTGGGTGCGCGGCTGCGCCGCGGCGACCTGGCGGGGATCGTGGCGGTGGTCCTCGGCCTGACGCTGCTCGCCCTGGGTTCGGGCAAGGAGGGCCGCGAGTACGCGCCGTCCGCGTTCCACTGGGCGCTGCTCGGCACGACCGTCGTCATGGTGCTGTTCACCGTCGTCCTCGTGCGGCGCAACGGGACGGTCGCCGCGGCCGGCCTCGGCCTGCTCGCCGGCGTCGGGTTCGGCGTGACCAGCCTCGCCGTCCGCGTGCTCGACGCGCAGCGGCTGACGTCCGTACTCGCCGACCCCGCCGCGTACGCCCTCGTGCTGGGCGGTCTCGGCGGCTACCTCGCGTACGCCCTCGCGCTGCAGCGCGGCACGGTGACCGCCGCGACGGCCGCCGGGACGGTCGCCGAGACCTTCGGCCCGGCCCTGGTCGGGGTGGTGGCACTCGGCGACGTCGCCCGGCCGGGCTTCGAGTGGTGCGCGCTGGCGGGCTTCGCGGTGGCGGTGGGCGGCACGTTCGCGCTGTCCCGGTTCGGCGAACTGGAGGGGGAGTCGGCCGAGGCGGTCGCCCCCGGAGCCGGCTCGCGGGCGGAGCCGGCGGTCCCGCCCCGCTAGCGCAGTGGGCCGCGCGACGACCTCCCGGTAGCCCGCGCGGCGCCGCCGTGCGAAGGTGATTTGCCGGACAAAACGGACGGCGTCCACGCAGGGCGGAAGAGCGGCAGGTGCGCGATGGCGGACGAAGCCCACCGAGGGTCCCGGCACCGGGGGGCGCCCGAACGCCCCGTGGTGCTGATCACCGGCGCGTCCTCCGGCATCGGCCTGGCCACCGCGACCCGCCTCGCCGCGGCCGGCTGGCGGCCGCTGCTCTCCGGCACCGACCGCGCCCGGCTCGACGAGGTCGCCGCCCGCACCGGTGGCGTCGCCCTGCCCGAGGACCTGAGCAAGCCGGACGGCCCGGCCCGCCTCGCCGAGGCCGCGCTGGAGACGGCCGGCCGGGTGGACGTGCTGGTCGCGAGCGCGGGCCTGGGCTGGCGCGGCGCTTTCCAGGACACCCCGTCCGACACCCTCGACCGGATGATCGAGGTGAACTTCGCCGCCCCCCTGCGGCTCGTCCGCCTCCTCCTGCCGGGCATGCTGGAACGCCGGCACGGGCGGATCGTCCTGCTCGGCTCGATTGCCGGCCAGGTCGGCGTGCGCGACGAGTCCGGCTACTCGGCGACCAAGGGCGGCCTCGCGATGTTCGCCGAGAGCCTCTGGTACGAACTGCGCGGCACCGGGGTGGGCGTGCGGCTGGTGCTGCCGGGCGCGGTGGAGACCCAGTTCTTCGACCGCCGCGGCACCCCGTACCAGCGCGACCGCCCGCGCCCGGTGCCGGCGGAGCGGGTCGCGGACACCGTCGTGGCGACGATCCGCACCGAGCGCGACCGCCTGTTCGTGCCGCACTGGCTGGGCGTCCCGGCCCGCATCCACGGCGCCGCGCCGGGCGTGTTCCGCCGCATGGCGTCCCGCTTCGGGTGAGGGCCCGCCACCTCCTCGCGGCCGCGGCCGCGGTCGAGTTCCTCCACCTGGCCCCGGCGGCCGTCCGCCTCCCGGTGCTGCGCCGGACGGTGGCTCGCCGAACCGCGGGGTTCGGGGCGGCCTTTGGCCACGTCGCCCTGACCTTCGACGACGGACCGGACCCGCGCAGCACCCCGTACGTCCTCGACGCGCTCGACGAACTCGGCGCCCGCGCCACGTTCTTCCTCCTCGGTGCGATGCTCGACCGCGCACCCGCCCTCGGCCGCGAACTCGTCGCCCGCGGCCACGAGGTGGCCGTGCACGGCTGGCACCACCGTCAGCAGTGGTACCCGGCCCCGGCCCGCGACCTGCGCGAACTCCGGCGCGCCACCGAGGCGGTGACCGGCCTGTGCGGCGCCCGCCCGCTCTGGTACCGGCCGCCGTACGGCGTGCTGACCGCCGGCCCCGCGCTGGCCGCCCGCCGCCTCGGGTTGCGCAGCGTCCTGTGGACGGCGTGGGGCCGCGACTGGACGGCCGAGGCCACCGGCGAGTCCGTCCACGCCACCGCCCGCCCCGGCCTCACCGGCGGCGCGACGCTCCTCCTCCACGACTCCGACTGCACCTCCGCCCCCGGTTCCTGGCGTGCCACCCTCGCCGCCCTCCCGCTCATCGCCGCCCACTGCCGCGCGCACGCCCTCACCCTCGGCCCTCTCCGCGACCACGCGGTGCCCCCGGACCGGCCGCCGTCCTGAGCGGCCCGACAATCGTTCGACCCGTCGGCGCGCCCGCTACGCTCGGCCCATGGCCCACGCGAAGACCTCGTACGTCTGCCTGCCCTGCCGGGCCACGTACAAGAAGCCCTACGGCGCGCTGGAACGGCTCTGCCCGCGCTGCGCCGGGCCCATGTTCCACGCGGGCTCCGCCTTCGCCGCGCCCCGTCGCCGCGACACCGCGGCCTGGCGGACGCTGTCCGTGCTGCTGAACGCGGGGATCGGCTTCCACAAGAGCTGCTGCGGCGGCCCGGGTTACCGCCCGCGCACCCTCCCCGAGGTCCGGGCCCGCCTCGCCCACGCGCGCAGGACGGGCGAGCCGGCTCACAAGGCGCTGGTGCGTCGCGAACTCCCTTGACACCGCGGCGCCTTGTCCCAGGCCCTCCCTCATCCCGGGCCCGCCTTCAGCCCAGCCCCGCTCCTACCCCAGCCCCGCCTTCTCCAGCGCTGCGCCGAACCCGTCGCGCCACGCGTCCGGCGTCGCGCCGAGGGACGGCGCGGGCTCCGGGCGGGTCAGCGCGGCCAGGGCGTTGCGGACCACGTCGGCCGGGTGGGCGTTCGTCACGTCGGCGTGGCCGAGCTCCAGTTCGTGCTGCAGGTTGTCCCGTCCGTGCCCCTGGACGACGTCGAGCAGCAGCATCCGCCGCCCCAGCGCCCGGGCCTCGCTGCACGTGTCGCCGGAACTGGTGACGACGAGGTCGGCCGCGGCCATGAGTGCCGGGATCCGCTCGGTGTACCCGAAGGGGTGCAGGCGCGGTTCGCGGGCGGCGGCCCGCCGCAGCCGCCGTTCGAGCTCCGCGTTGCGCCCGGCCACCGCGAGCACGTGCGGCCCGGCGGCCGCGAGGGAGGCGGCGGTCCGGGCGAGCGGACCGAGGCCCCAGGCGCCGGACATGAGGAGCACGCACCGGGTGTCCGGCGGCACGCCCAGCTCCGCCCGTGCCCCGGCGCGGCCCGGCGGGCGGTAGAACGGCGCGCGCAGCGGGGCGGGCAGCACGGCGATCTCCGCGTCCGGGCGGTGGCGCCGCACCGCGCAGGCGGCGACCTCGGAGGTGACGAGGAAGAGGTCGGTTCCCTCCTGCACCCACAGCCGGTGCGGGGTGACGTCGGTGCAGAACACGAAGTGCTTGAAGCCCCGCTCCGGCAGCCGGTTGACGGCCGAGGTCGCGGTGGCGAACACCGACACGACCAGATCCGGCCGCTGCCGGGCGGTCAGTTCCCGCAGTGCGGGCACCAGCCGGGAGCGGGCCGCCGCGTCGGCGAGCAGCGCGATGCGGGCGCCGGGCCGCAGGGCGGAGAAGTGGAAGGCGTCGTAGACCCCCGGCAGGTCGAGCAGCCGCCGGAACACCGCCTCCCCGGCCGCGCCGGAGCGCTCGCCGAGCAGCGCCATCGCGTCGACGGTGTCGGTGGTCCAGCCGCGCTCCCGGAGCGTGTCGGCGCAGGCCCGGGCCATGACGTCGTGGCCGTGGCCGAGCGAGCCGGAGACCAGCAGTGCGTGCGGCACGAGCGGCGCCTCAGGAGCCGAGGGAGGCCCGGTACCAGTCCGCGTACCGCCGCACGCCGTCGGCGAAGTTGGTCCGCGGCGACCAGCCGAGGAGCCGCTTCGCCTGCGCCGAGGAGATCCGCCGGCCCGCGTAGTCGGCGGTGCGGGCCTCGATGTGCTCGATCGACACCGGCCCGAGCAGCCCGTCGACGGTGTCGGCGATGTCGCGCACCGAGACGGCGGTCGAGCCCTCCAGCGCGAAGGTCTGGTCCTCGGCCGCGGGGGACAGGGCCCGGACGTGGCCGTCGGCCAGGTCCTCCACGTAGACGAAGTTGCGGCTCTGCCGGCCGTCGCCGGCGATGGTGATCGGCCGCCCGGCGAGGGCCGCCTGCACGAAGCGGGCGACGACCAGTTCGTCGCGCATCCGCGGCCCGTACGGGATGCCGTAGCGCAGGATGGTGAAGTGCAGGCCGTACAGCTCGCGGTAGCTGTGCACGAGCATCTCTGCGGCGAGCTTGGTGGCCACGTACAGGTGCCCGCTGTGTTCGAGTTCGATCGGCACGTGCTCGTCCAGCTCCTGCTCCTCGCCGCCCAGCTGGTCCTCGGCGCCGAGCGCGGCGCCGTACACCCAGACGGTGCTGGCGAGCACGGTGCGGCTGAGGCCGCTGCGCCGGGCGGCCTCCAGGACGGTCGCCGTGCCGTCGATGTTGACGCGGACGGCGCGCAGGGGGTCGGTGCGGATCTGGTCGACGTCGGCCATCGCGGCCAGGTGGTAGACGACCTCGCTGCCGGCCAGTGCGGCGGTGAGGCCGGGCAGGTCGAGGACGTCGATCCTGGCGTGTTCGGCCTCGGGGTTGAGGTACTTGTCGGCGGTGTCGATCGCGAGGACGTCGTGCCCGGCCGCGACCAGCCGGTCCACGACGTGCGAGCCGATGAATCCGCATCCCCCGGTGACGGCTATCCGCACGGGCTCTCTCCTTGTCGGGCGGTCTGTCGGGCGGTCTGTCGGGCGGTCTGTGTGGCGGTCGGTCGGGCGACGGATCGGTACGGGTGGCCGGCCGTGGTCAGGCCAGCCGCCGGAGGACCGCCGAGACGGCCTCGACGACCTGTTCGACCTCGTCCTCGGTCATGTCGGAGTGCACCGGCAGGCAGACCTGGCGCGCGCAGACGTCCTCGGCGGCGGGCAGCGGGCCGCGCCGGTAGCGGGCGAGCACCGGCTGGAGGTGGAGCGGCAGGTCGTACACCTCGCCGGAGAGCCGCACGCCGTGCTCCTCGGCGGCGATCCGCTTGAAGTCGGCCCGGTCGACGCCGCGCGGAAGCAGCGCCACGTACTTGTAGTAGTTGCTGCGGCAGCCGACCGGTTCGGCGACCGGCTCCAGCCCGTCCGGTCCGGCCAGCGCCTCGTCGTAGCGGCGGGCGACGGCCCTGCGGGTCTCGATGAACTCCTTGAGCCGGCGCAGGTGGACGGCGCCGACGGCGGCGTTGAGCTCGCTCATCCGCCAGGAGTAGCCGGGCAGGACGTGGTGGTTGGTGCTGAACGAGCCCTTGCCCTGGTCGCGGTAGATCCGGGCCTCGTCGCGCAGTTCCGCCGACTCGGTGAGGATCATGCCGCCCTCGCCGCTCGTGGTGACCTTGGTCGGGTAGAACGAGAACGCCCCGGCGAGTCCGAACGACCCGGCGGCGCGTCCGTTGAGGCTGCTGCCGTGGGCGTGCGCGGCGTCCTCGATCAGCGGGACGCCGTGCCGGTCGCACAGTGCGCGCAGGTCGTCGACGGCCGGGGTGATCAGCCCGCCGATGTGGACGAGTACGACGGCTGCCGTATCCGGGGTGAGGGCCGCGGCGAGGGTCTCGGGGGACAGCGCGAGGGTGGCCGGGTCGACGTCGGCGATCACCGGGCGGCCGCCCGCGTGCAGCACGGCTCCGGCCGTGGCGTAGAAGGTGACGGCGGGCACGACCACGTCGCGGTCCCGCACGCCGACGGTGCGCAGGACGATCTCCAGCGCCGACGTGCCGCTGGACACCGCGACGGCGTGCGAGGCGCCGTGCTCGGCCGCGAAGGCCTGCTCGAAGCGCCCGGTCCAGGGGCCGAGCGTCATCGCACCGGTGGCGAGGATCTCCGCCACCGCCTCCGCGACGGCCGTGCGGTCGCTCTCGTCGAACACGATGCGGGCGGCGGGTACGCCCATGGGGCACCTCCGGCGGCGGGCTGGGGTCAGCACCGATCGGGTGGGGTCGGTCCGGGCGTCCGAAAACGGCAGGGCCAGGCACATCACGCTACTTCGCCCGCCCGCACCCGGCCCGTTGTCGCCCCCGCACGGGTGACGCCCGGGCCCGGACGGCCAACGGCGCAGCCGCCGGGTACGCCGTCGGAAGCACCCGGGACTGCTTCGACGGAGGGCGTGCGCTCCGCCGTCCGGGGAGGCGCCCTACTGCGTACGCAGTACGGGAAGTGTCTGCGCAGGGATGACGACGGAGCAGGGGCCGGCGACGAAGGATTGGTCACGCTGCGGGAGGACCGCGCCGGCCGGCGCCAGGCCTCCCGCGGCGTGTTCCGCACCAGGTCGAAGACCGCGATCCGAAGGAGGCCGCTCTCCCGTGGCCACGTTCCTCTACCGCTTGGGCCGATGGGCCTTCGTCCGGCGTCGGCTGGTGACCCTCCTGTGGGTCGCCCTGCTGGCCGTCGGCGGGGTCCTCGCGGCCAAGGCGCCCGCCGCACCGGACGACGGCTTCGCGATGCCCGGCACGGAGGCCCAGAAGGCCTTCGACCTGATGAACGAGCGCTTCCCCGGCGGCCACGCCGACGGCGCCTCCGCCCGCGTGGTGTTCGTCGCCCCCTCCGGGCAGAAGATCACCGCCGGGCCGAACCAGCAGGTCGTCGAGAAGACGGTCGACGAGCTCGCGCACGCCGAGGAGGTCACCGGCGCGGTCAGCCCGTTCAAGGCCGGCACGATCTCCAAGGACGGCACCACCGCGTACGCGACGGTGAACTACTCCGTCAAGGCGGGCAAACTGTCCACCGGCGCCACCGACGCCCTGGAGCAGGCCGCCCAGCACGGCCGGGACGCCGGGCTCAAGGTCGAGATCGGCGGCACCGCGCTGACGGCCAAGCCCGAGGCGGGCGGCAGCAGCGAGGCCATCGGCATGGCACTGTCCGCGGTCGTCCTGACGATCACCTTCGGTTCGCTCGTCGCCGCCGGGCTGCCGCTGCTCACGGCCGTGGTCGGGGTCGGCCTCGGCATGGCGCTGATCACCGGGCTCGGCAGCACGCTCGGCCTGTCCAGCACCACCGGCACGCTCGCGATGATGCTCGGCCTCGCGGTCGGCATCGACTACGCCGTGTTCATCGTCTCCCGGTACCGGGCCGAGCTCGCCGAGGGCCGCACCCCGCAGGAGGCGGCCGGCCGGGCGGCCGGCACGGCCGGGTCCGCGGTGGTGTTCGCGGGCCTCACCGTGGTCATCGCCCTCGCCGGGCTCTCGGTGGTCGGCATCCCGATCCTCGCCAAGATGGGCATGGCCGCCGCCGGCACGGTCGTCATCGCCGTCCTGGTCGCGCTCACGCTGGTGCCCGCGCTGCTGGGCTTCATCGGCAAGCGGGTGCTGCCGCGCAAGGTCCGCAAGAGGGCCGGGCACACCGACGGGGCCTCCCCGGCCCCCGCGTCCGCGAAGGAGAACGGCGGCGCCCGCTGGGCCCGGTTCGTCCTGCGCCGGCCGGTCGCCGTGCTGCTCGGCGGCGTGATCGGCCTCGGTGTGCTGGCCGCGCCCGCGCTCGACCTGCGGCTCGGCCTGCCGGGCGACGAGGCCAAGCCGACCTCCACCACCCAGCGCCGCGCCTACGACCTGCTCTCCGAGGGCTTCGGTCCCGGGTTCAACGGCCCGCTGACCGTCCTGGTGGACGCCAAGGGCGCGCCCGACCCGAAGGCCGCCGCGAGCGAGGTCGCCAGGACGGTCTCCGCGCTGCCGGGCGTCATCACCGTCACCCCGCCGATGTTCAACAAGGCCGGCGACACGGCCCTGCTCAACGCGGTCCCGGCCACGGGCCCGGCCGCCGCCGAGACCAAGGACATCGTCCACGCCATCCGCGGCCAGGCGGCCGGCCTCACGACCGCAACCGGGGCGAGGGTCCTGGTCAGCGGCACCACGGCGATGAACATCGACGTGTCGCAGAAGCTCACCGACGCACTCGTGCCCTACCTCGCGATCGTCGTCGGCCTGGCCGTGCTCCTGCTCCTGGTCGTCTTCCGCTCCGTCCTCGTCCCGCTCAAGGCCGCGCTCGGCTTCCTGCTCTCGGTGGCCGCCGCGCTCGGCGCCGTCGTCGCCGTCTTCCAGTGGGGCTGGCTCGCCGACCTGATCGGCGTCCAGCAGACCGGGCCGGTGATGAGCATGATGCCGATCTTCATGATCGGCGTGGTCTTCGGCCTCGCCATGGACTACGAGGTGTTCCTGGTCACCCGCATCCGCGAGGGCTACGTGCACGGCGAGCAGCCCGGCCAGGCCGTCGTCACCGGCTTCCGGCACAACGCCCGGGTGGTCACCGCCGCCGCCTTCATCATGATCGCCGTCTTCGCGGGCTTCATCGGCATGAGCGAACCGATGATCAAGATGATGGGCCTCGGCCTCGCCGCCGCCGTCGCGTTCGACGCCTTCGTGGTCCGCATGACGATCGTCCCGGCCGTCCTCGCCCTGCTCGGCCGCCGCGCCTGGTGGCTGCCGAAGTGGCTGGACCGCCTCATACCGGACGTCGACGTCGAGGGCAGCAAGCTGCACGCCGCCGCCCCCGAGCCGGCCCCGGTCCGGGAGTCCGTCGGCGTCTAGCGCAGTCACCGATTCGAACGGCGACCGGGTCCAGGGTCGCGGATTCCACGGTCACCGATTCGAACGCCCACCGATTACCGTTGCAGTCGGGGGCCGCCGCCGAGCGCACCACCGCTCGGCCCGACGGCCCCCGACCCGCGACCCGGAGAGCACCCATGACCACCACCTGGCAGCGCCTGCGCCAGAACCACCCCCGACTGCTGGACGTCGTCGGGGGCGCCGCTCTCGTCACCTCCACCGCCTTCGGCGCGACGCTCGACCAGAGCGGTCACTTCCACGGCCTCAACCCGCTCACCGGTGTCCTGTCGCTGGTTTCCGTCCTCGCCGTCTTCGCCCACCGCCGCCAGCCGCTCGCGGTCGTCGCGGTCACGCTCGTCTGCTCCGTCCTGCTGACCCCGACCACCCCCAAGCTCACCCCCGCCCTCGCCACCCCGCTGCTCTGCGCGCTGTACTTCCTCGCCGTCCGCACCGACCGCACCACCGCGCTGCGCGCCTCCATCGTCACGGCCGTCGTGCTCACCGCGACCTCGCTGGCCGTCGACGCCGGCGGCCATCTCGGCGAGCGGCTCGGCGTCCTCGCCTGGGCCCTGCTGCCCGGGGCCCTCGGCGACTCCATCCGCAACCGCCGCGCCCACCTCGCCGCCATCGAGGAGCGCGCCGAACGCGCCGAACGCACCCGCGAGGAGGAGGCCCGCCGCCGCGTCGCCGACGAGCGCATCCGGATCGCCCGCGACCTCCACGACGTCGTCGCCCACCACATCGCCCTCGCCAACGCCCAGGCCGGCATCGCCGTCCACCTCATGGACCGCCACCCCGCCCAGGCCCGCGAGGTCCTCAGCCACATCACCGATGCCACCGGCTCCGCCCTCCAGGAGCTGCGCGCCACCGTGGGCCTGCTGCGCCGCGCCGAGGAGCCGGCCCCGCTCGAACCCACCCCCGGCCTCGACCGCCTCCCCGACCTGATCAACGCCTTCGAGCGGGCCGGTCTGCCGGTGCGGCTCAGTGTCCGGGGCGAGGCCAGGCCGCTGTCGCCCGGCGTCGACCTCACCGCCTACCGGATCCTCCAGGAGTCCCTGACCAACGTGGCCAAGCACGCGAGCGGTGCCGGCGCCGAGGTCACCATCGGGTACACCGAGAGCCGGGTCGCCCTCACCGTCGCCAACGGCGGCCCGCCGCCGGTCGCCGCCCGCCGGGCCGTGCTGCTGCCCAGCCAGGTCCCCGGCGAGGGCGGCTTCGGTCTCATCGGCATGCGCGAACGCGCCGGCGCCGTCGGCGGACGCCTCGCCGCCGACCCCCGCCCCGGCGGCGGGTTCCTCGTCACCGCCGAACTCCCGCTGCGCACCGGCGCCCGCGACCCGGGCCCGGAGGCCGCCCGCCCCGATGCCGCCCGCCCTGAGGTCGCCCGTTCCGACGCGGCCCGTCCCGTCGCCGGCTGGTGCGACGGCGTCCGACGGGACTCCGCCCGACCCGACAAGGACCGCCCATGACCATCCGCGTACTGCTCGCCGACGACCAGGCCCTGCTGCGCGGCGCCTTCCGCGTCCTCATCGACGCCGAGGACGACATGGAGGTCGTGGGCGAGGCCGCCGACGGCCGCGAGGCGGTGGAGCTCACCCGCGCCACCAAGCCGGACATCGTCCTGATGGACATCCGCATGCCCGGCGCCGACGGTCTCGGCGCGACGGCGGCGATCTGCGGCGACGAGGAACTGGCCGGCACCCGGGTGCTCATCCTCACGACCTTCGAGATCGACGAGTACGTGGCCCAGGCGCTGCGCGCGGGCGCGGGCGGCTTCCTCGGCAAGGGCGCCGACCCGAAGGAGCTCCTCGCCGCCGTCCGCACCGTGGCCGCCGGCGACGCCCTGCTCTCGCCCGCCGCCACCCGGGCCGTCATCGACCAGTTCCTCGCCCAGCCCGACCCGGCCGCCTCCGCCGCCGTCACCGCCGAACGCCTCGCCGTCCTCACCGCCCGCGAACGCGAGGTGATGTCGATGGCCGCCACCGGCCTGACCAACGAGGAGATCGCCGAGCGCATGTACGTGAGCCCGTTCACGGTCCGTACCCACGTGCACCGCGCGATGTCCAAGCTCGACGCCCGTGACCGCGCCCAACTCGTCGCGATCGCCTACCAGTCCGGCCTCGTCCCGCCCGGACGCCCGGCCTGAGCACCGCGGCCGTCCGCGTGCCACTGCCGTCGGGCCGTCAGGCCGTTGGCGTGGCAGAGCGGCAGAGCGGCAGAGCGGCAGAGCGGCAGGGCGGCAGGGCGCCGGGGCGGCAGGGCGGGCTACTTCCGGGCCAGCCGGAAGACGGCCACCAGTGCGGCGGCGGTGAGGGCCAGCAGGATTCCGGCCTCCACGAGCTGGACGGGGACGAGGTCGGCGGCGGGGTGGTACTTGATCCAGGAGGCGGTGGCGCCGTCGCAGGCGTGGTTCGCGGAGATGCACACCTCGTCGTCGACCCGGGTGCCG
This sequence comes from Kitasatospora sp. NPDC048722, assembly GCF_040650235.1. Taxonomy (NCBI): domain Bacteria; kingdom Bacillati; phylum Actinomycetota; class Actinomycetes; order Kitasatosporales; family Streptomycetaceae; genus Kitasatospora; species Kitasatospora sp. NPDC048722. The sequence continues at coordinate 90,897 of NZ_JBEZGX010000002.1, read as the reverse complement.
TCGGCCAGGACGGCGCCCCGGTCGATCAGCCACGCGTTGGTCGGCTGCGCCTCGTTCAGCGGCACCACCTTGTCCGTGATCGGGGAGAGGTACCGGCGGGCCCAGCTCATCACGCCGAAGGTGGTCCCGACCACGGTCGCCGTCACGAACATCGCGGGCAGCGTCCGGCGCAGCAGCTGGCCGAGCAGCGCGCCCACCGCGAGCGCGAACAGCGACCAGACCACCGGCGCCGGCCCGAGGGCGGGGTAGGTGAAGAACTGGAACGGCGGGTCGAAGGCGATCGGGCCGTGGACGATGTCCGTCCACCAGACCCAGCTCATCAGCGCGGCGATGGCGCCGGTCGTGGCCAGCACGGCGAGTCCGGGCACGGCGAGCCGGACCGCGAGCCACCGCAGCGGGTGGACGGACTGCGAGCGGATGAGGCGGATCGTCCCGCGCTCGTGCTCCTGGGCGATCATCGGTGCGCCGACGAAGACGCCGACCAGCAGCGGGATCGCCGTGACGACGGGCTGGAGCACCTGCACGTACCAGAACGTCGGCCGGTTGATGGGCGCGAGCAGGGTCCAGCACTGGGTGCTGCTCCAGCTCGCGGGGCTGTAGCAGCCGGTCCGCCGGAGGATCCCGATGGTGTGCTGACCGGCGATGTGGATCCAGAGCAGATCGGCGGCCGCGAGGAGCAGCAGGGCGGCCATCGTCCGCAGGAGCGCGCGGTTCTGGCGGAGCACCACCCATGTCAGGCCACGCACCCGTCCGGCGGCCGGTCGCTGGGCCGCGGTCGTGGGGCTCCGGTCGGGCAGGACGTTCGTGCTCATGCGGCGACCTCGTCATTCGGGCTGGCGGACGGCTGCGGGGCGGCGGGGGAGCGGAGGTAGCCGAGCAGCAGGTCTTCCAGGCTCGGCCGCTCGCCCTCCCACGGTCCGTCCGGCGGCGCGTCGGTCCGCACGAGCGCGGTGGCCTGGCGTCCGCCGACGCGCCGCTCGACCAGGACGTCGGCGGGCGGGGCGGGCGCCTCGGCGGGGCCGGTGAGCAGCCGGTGCCCGTCGAGGATGTCGTCGAGGTCGCCGGCCAGCCGGATGCGGCCGTGCTGCACGAGCAGCAAGTGGTCGATGACGCCGTCGAGTTCGGGGAGGATGTGCGAGGAGAGCACGATGGTGGTGCCGCGGTCGGCGGCCTCGGCCATGAGCGTGCCCATGAGCTGGTGGCGGGCGAGCGGGTCGAGGTCGGCCATCGGCTCGTCGAGCAGCAGCAGGTCGGGCGCCTTGCCGAGGGCGAGCGCCAGCGAGACCCGGGTGCGCTGGCCGCCGGAGAGCGAGCCGATCCGCGCCCGCATCCTCAACTCGCCCTGGTCGACGATCCGGTGGGCCACCTCGTCGTCCCAGGCGGGGTTGAGTTCGCGGCCCATCCGCAGCGTCTCGGCCACCGTGAAGCCCGGGTAGAGGGGCTTGTCCTGCGCCACGTACGAGACGCGGGCGCGCAGTTCGGCTGTCGCGCCGGGTTCGCCGAAGACCCGGAGCCCGCCTTCCGTCGGGGCGACCAGGCGGGCGGCGAGGCCGAGCAGGGTGCTCTTGCCCGCGCCGTTGGGGCCCACCACGCCGCAGATCCGGCCGGCCGGGACGGTGAAGTCGCAGCCGCGCAGCGCCCATTCCCCCTTGTACTGCTTTCCGAGGCCCGTGGCCTCCAAGGCCGCCGCTTCGAGGGGCGTTTCGGCCGGCGGTATGTTCGTCGGGTCGTTCACCCGGTCCCCCACAGGTAGTTCTCAGTTCGGTGGCGCCGGGGAGACCCCGGAGCCGAAGCGCTGCTCCAGAACGGATGCCATCAGCGCGGCGATGTCCTCGCGCTCCAGCCCGGCCTCCCGGGCCCGGTCCACCCAGCCGACCAGGTCGGCGCGCAGTGGCCCGTCGGCGGCCGCCTCCGGCCGGGCGAGCGAGCGCCGGACGAAGGTGCCGAGCCCCGGCCGGGGCTCGACCAGGCCCTCGCGTTCGAGTTCGCGGTAGGCCTTCAGCACGGTGTTGGGGTTGATCGCGGTCAGCTCGACCACCTCGCGGGCGGTCGGCAGCTTGTCCCCGGGCTGTAGGAGGCCCAGCCGCAGGGCCTGTTTGGTCTGCTGCACGATCTGCTGGTAGGTGGAGACGCCGCTGCGCCGCTCGATGCGGTACTCGATCACACCCGTTGCGGCCTTTCACTAGTTCAATAGTGGAATGGTGGCCCACCGCGGCGCGCGGGTCAAGCCGGACCCTGGGGGCCGGGAGGGCCTCCGGCGGGTCGGGGCTCGGGTCGATCGGCGGGCTCCGGCCGCTCAGGGCCGCTTCAGCAGGAGCAGGCCGTCCTGGTCGAGCAGCGGCCGATACCCGCGCTCCCGGTACTCCGTCACCATCTGGAGTGTGGCGGCGATGGCGCACGGCGACCGCACGGTCGGGTCGTGCAGGTCGACGGCGACCCACTCCGGGCCCGGCCCGTCCGGCGGCCGGCAGACCAGGGTGACGACCGCCCGGTCGGTGAGCTGTGCCGCCAGCCGGTTGGACGAGGCGACGGTGGCGTCGTCGGGTATCAGGCCGAGCATCGCCCGGGTCTCGGTGAGGCGCGGCGAGGTCCGCCAGGCCTCGGGCATCACGACCTCGTGCAGCGGGTAGAGCGGCAGCGTCACGGCCGTCACCAGGGCGCTGACGGCGAGCGCGCGCCGGATCCGGCGGCGGTCGGCCCGCCGGATGACGTCGATGAGGGCGCCGACCGCGATCGGCATCAGCACCGCGCTGTAGTGGTAACTGACGCCCCAGTAGTTGGGGTTGGCCGACAGGAGGCGCCAGGCCAGGGTGGGCACGCAGAGCAGGGCGAGCGGCGAGCGCAGGCCGAGGAAGCCGGCGGTGGCGGCGAGCAGGAACAGCAGCAACCACTTGACCGGGGGCCAGACCAGCCGTACGGCCACCGCTCCGGTGGAGGGGTGGCCGCCGGCGTCCACCTGCTGCCAGTAGTCGAAGCTGCCGGTGGGGTTGAACGACGGCAGGACCACGAGCACGGTGAGGGCGGTCGCGGCGAGGCCGGCCGCCGCGAGGGCCAGGCCGGGCGCCGGGCTGCGGCGGTCCTGCCGGGCCTGCCAGGCGATGAGCGCGCCGACCGCGGCGACGGTCAGGCCGAGGTCCTCCTTGACCAGCAGCAGCGGCAGTGACCACAGCGCTGCCGCCAGCGGCCGGCGCCGGCCGAGCGCGGTCACGGCGAAGGCGAGCAGCGGGACGGCGAAGGCGATCTCGTGGAAGTCGTCGGCCGCCGCCCGGACGATCCCCCAGGAGGCCCCGGTGGCACAGCCGATGACGAGGGCCACGCGCGGTCCGGCCGCTTCGTGCGCCCAGCGGGTGAGCGGGACGACGGCCAGGGCCATGAGCAGCGCCTGGGCGACGATCAGCGTGACCGGGCTCGGGAAGGCCCGGTAGAGCGGGGCGAGGGTGGCGATCAGCGGGTGGAAGTGATCGCCGAGCAGGTGGTACCCGGGTCCCTTGAGCGGCACGATCGGCGCCCGGCCGTGCGCGTAGGCGCGGACGGCCTGTTCGAAGATGCCCAGGTCGTAGGCCTTGGTGAGGCCGCGGCGGTGCCGGTTGACGCCGACGCACGCGTAGAGGACGGCGAACCCGGCGGCCAGTCCCCAGGCGAGGACGGCGGGGCGGCGCAGGACGGCGAGCCGCCGGGTGAGGGGGGCGGGGAGCGGCTGGAGGGCGGGGTGGATCGGGCGGGCTGGCGGGAGGACCGCGTGCATCGGCAAAGTACCCTTTCACTATTCGATTAGTGGAAGGGTGGTGGAAGGGGCGAGGGCTCGTCAATCCCGGTCCGGCGGTGCCGATCGGGCCCCCGGCCTGCGCGAAAACGCCCTCCGAACGGATGTGCAGCGAGTAGTGTGCCGGTGACTCAGAATGAGGAGGGGCTCGTGGAAGCGAACGAAACGGCGGACGAGGTGCGGGGTCTCCGGCCGTTGCCAGGGAGTGCGAGGCGCGGATCGCACGCGTTCGAGGAACGTCTGGCCGACCTGCTCCGACTGCTCGACATCGAGGTCGCGCCGGGGGCGGACTTCACGGACACGGGGCGCTGGGAGGTCCACAAGGCGCTCGCCGGACGGGCCCAACTCCCTGAGGAGTACTTCGAGGCGCTGCTGAGCGCCGCGGTCTACGACCCGAACCCGAGCTTCAACCGGCGGTTCGTCGAGCCCGCCCTGACGGGCTTCGGCCGGCGCCGGGTCCGGATGGCGCTGCTCGCCCGGCTGCGGACCGGCACGGACGAGGAGCGCGCGGGCGCGGCACGGGCCTGGTACTGGACGGCTCTGTCGGCCGGCGACCGCTGGACCGACCCGGACGACGGCTCGAGCGTGCGCAACGCGTGGCACGAGGCCGCGCTGCGGGAGTTCGTCGCCAATGAGGACCAGGACGTCCGCCGCAGCATCCTCCCCGGGCTGCCGCTCGTCCCGCGCGCGTATCCGGCCGAGCTGCACCCGCTCGTGGAGCGGGCGGTGGAGATCGCCAGAACACATCCGGACGAGTACATCCGTGAGCGCGCCGAGACCCAAGTCGCGCTCTGAGAAGAGGTGTTGGCCCTCGGGGTGGTGGAGGCCGGGTCTCGGCCGCGGCTCAGGCCTCCGGCGGGAGGGGGAGCGCGAGCCGGTAGGTGCACTCCTCCGGGCCGCGGCGGAAGACCGGCCGCACCCTGGGCTCCGCGGCCTCCGCGGTGACGGCGGGCTGCCCGGAGACCGTCCCCTCCGTGCGCAGCCCGTCGGCGCTCAGGCCTTGGACGGGGTGTCCGTGGAGTCGACGACCGGGGCCGTCCGCTCGCCGAGCCCGTTCACGCGTCCACTCCGTTCCGCCGCGCTCACCTCACCACGGTGGCAAGACGCCGCACGGGAGGGCAAGGCGGGCGGCATCAGGGTGCCGTGTGGATCGGATCGGGGGAAAGCGGAACCGGCACTCGGCGGGAGTGCGCGCGGAGCGGGCGCCGCGTGCGCCGAGCGTGACGCGTCTGCGTCGCGCCGGGTGGTGTGCGTCGGCACCGCACCGGCGCGGCGCAGACGCACAAAGCCGGTTCGCGCGCCGATCGCCGGGCCGGGGCGGTGATCGGCCGCATGCGCTCCACACCGGGTTCGGCCTGGTGGCACGGCTTGTGCCAGCATGTGCCGCGTGACCGAACGACAGCCCGCCCCCGCTGAGGTCGAGGTCCTGGCACCCGCCGGGATCCGCCTCGTCGAGACCGCCGCCCCCGACCTCACGCCGGAGGAACGGACGGCGATGGACCGCGCCTGGGCCGAAGCGGTGCGGGCCAACCCGACGTTCTTCGACGGCCCGGTCGCCGTGTGCGCGGGGCTGCGGCCGGACGGTCCGCAGGACCTCGAACTCGGCTGGGCCCGCACCACCTACCGGCAGTTCGTCCTGCGCCGGGTGCCCGGCGCGACCGGCTGGCTGCCGGCCCTGTTCGTCGCCGTCGTCCAGCCGACCGACGACGGCCGCGTGCTGGTCGGCCGGATGGCGGGTCCGACCGCCCACCCCGGCCGCTGGGGCATGCCCGGTGGCAACGTCGAACCGCCGACCGGCGACGACCTCCTCGACGAACCGGCCCTCCAGCGCCACGCCGCCCGGGAACTCCTGGAGGAGACGGGCGGCGACACGGATCCCGGGGCCCTGCGCCGGTGGATCGTCGTCCACACCACCAACGGCAACGTCGGCGTCCTCTACCTGGCCCCGCCTCGCTCGGCCGTCGCGCTGCGCGAGGACTTCGAGGCGATGCTCGCCGACGAGCGCTCGCGCGGCGTCGAGCCGGAGTTCGACGGGATGGCCCTCGTCGCCACGCCCGAGGAGGCCGCCGCACTGGCCGGTCCGCGGGTCGACTACCTCCAGCCGGTGCTCCGCCGGTACGCCGGGCACCACCGCGCCGGGGCGGCCGGGCCCCTCAGGCGGTAGGCGGGGCGGGCATCCGGTCGTCCGACAGGCCCAGGGTCTTCTGCATCCGGGCCTGGCGGCGGCGGCCCCAGGTGATGGTGAAGAAGATCAGGCCGCCGAGGACCACCCACGGCATGACGCTGCTCACGGTGACCATGGCCTCGGTCGAGAGCACGTAGGTCAGCGCGATCCGCAGCGCCGACTCCACGACGAACGCGACGCCCCAGATGACCGTCAGCAGCCGCTGGCCCCGTCGGAAGCCCTCGTGCACCCACAGGCCGTTCCAGCGCTCGACGCCCTCGGCGGTGCCGCCGGCGGCGAACTTGCGGCCGAAGTAGAACATCGCCGGGCGCGGTGCGAACAGCGTGGCGAGGAAGCCGAGGCCGATCAGGCCGGTCAGCGCGGAGTCCTTGACGAAGATCAGCTCGGTGGTGTTGTACGCGAGTGCGCTGAGCGCCCCGAGGACGAGCGTGACCAGGGTGAAGATCCCGAACTCGTCGAGCCTGCGGTGCAGCAGGAAGTACACGCCGAGGTCGGCGACCGGCCAGGCCGAGGAGATCAGCAGGGCGTTGACGTCCGACATGCCGTGCCCGCTGAGCGCGTTGAACGTCAGCACCGGCGCGAGGATGTTGAACAGCACCGTCGGCCCCCAGTCCAGCAGCACCCGGAGGGCGCCTCCGGGCCGGGGGGCGGTGCTTGAGGCGGGCTGGGACATGGAACTTCCTCCTACGGCTTTCGGGCACGCCGCGCCAGGGTGCGGTTGGCGGCGGACGAGAGTCTGACGGCCTGCGGCGGGCTGTGGGAAGATCACCGGCGGGCAGCATCCGGCCAGTGGCAGGATCGCGCCAGCGGGGACGTCGGGGGAGGTCAGAGGGTGTACGAGGGCTTGGGCCTCGGGCGGGACGCCGGGGCCGTGTACGGACTGATGCTGGGTGAGGGCGTGACGCACCACGCCGAGATCGCCGCGCGGCTGGGCCTGACGGCCGGGCAGGTCGGGGACGCACTGGACCGGCTCGTCGCGGCGGGGCTGCTCCGTCCGTCCATCCGGACGCGGTCGGAACCGACCGCGTGGCCGCCGGCCGACCCGCCCGCCGAGCCACCCACTGAGTCGCCCGCCGAGCCGTTGACCGAGCCACACGCCACGCCGCCCGCCGTCTCCGCGACCGGCTGCGCCGGCCCGGCGGAGCCCGGCCCGCTGTGCCTCGCCGACCCCAGCGAGGGCCTGCGCGCGCTGTTGGCCCGTCAGGAGGCCCGACTGCTCGCCCAGCAGGCGGAGTTCGAGCGCACCCGGACGGCCGTCACCCGGCTCCTCACCGAGTACGCCATCGCCGAACCGGGCATCCGCCACCGCGACACCGAGCGGCTGATCGGCCAGGACACCGTCGTCGCCCGGATCGAACAGCTCGCCCGCGGGAACCGGTTCGAGACGATCTCGTTCCAGACCCGGACCAGCGGCGCCGTCGCGACCACCCATGCGCTGGGGCTCAACCTCGACGGTCTCGCGCGCGGCATCCGGATGCGCTCGGTGTACCCGGACAGCGTGCGCCGGCACCAGCCGAGTCTCGCCTACGCCGGGGTCCTGACCGCGCACGGCGCCGAGATCCGCACCGTCCCGGCCACGCCGCTGCGTCGGATGCTGGTCTTCGACCGGACGGCGGCGATCGTCCCGGCGACGCTGGACCCGGACTGCCTGGACGCCGTCCTGATCACCGCCCCCGGTGTGGTCGCCGCGCTGCGGGCCCTGTTCGAGGCCGTCTGGGAGACGGCCGAACCGCTGGTCGCCGCCGGCAGCGCCGAGGGCACTGCCGGCGGCGCCGGGGGCGAGGCCGTGCCGGGCCCGCGCAGCGACGAACTCACCCGTCACGAGCGCGGTCTGCTCGACCTCCTCAGCCAGGGCCTGACCGACGAGGCCGTGGCCAACCGGCTGGCCCTCTCCGTCCGCACCGTCCGTCGCAACACCGCCGCCCTGATGGCCCGTCTCGGCGCGCGCAGCCGCTTCGAGGCCGGCCTCCGCGCCAAGGAGCGCGGCTGGCTCTGAAGGTCCGTCATCAGCCCGCGACCGCCTGCTGGTCTGGACCGGTATGTGGAACGCGGCGACGGCCGCGCCCCCGGTGTGTGATCGTTCGCCGTATGTCGACCTTCCTCTCGTACACCTCCTACGACGGGTCCCGGATCAGCTACCAACGTGCGGGCCGGGGCGAGCCGTTGGTCGTCCTGCCAGGCGGGCCCGGGATGGCCCCGGGGTACCTCGGCGACCTCGGAGGCCTCGGCCGGCGGCGCACCCTGGTGCTCGTGCACCCGCGCGCGGCCGGGCGCTCCGACGTACCGGCGGACCGGAACACCGTGTCCTTCGTCCGGCAGGCGAGCGACGTCGAGGCCTTGCGCCGGCACCTCGGCCTGGAGCGGATCGACCTGCTCGCCCATTCGGCGGGCTGCCTGACCGCGCAGGAGTACCTGGCGGCCCACCCCGACCGCGTCCGCCGGGCCGTGCTCGCCGCACCCGTCGGCCGGGCGGCGCGCGAGGCCGACGAGGCCGAACTGGCGGCCCTGCGGGCCTCGCGCTCCGGCGAGCCCTGGTTCGCCGACGCCGCGGAGGCCGACCGCCTGCTCGCCGAGGGCGGCGCGGGCACCGCCGAACCGGCCGCGCTGCAGCGCCGCGTCCTGCCCTTCTTCTGGCACACCTGGACCGCGGACACCGCCGCCGAGTACCGCCCGGAGCACGCCTGTTCGCTGCCTTGGTACCGCGAGGCCTTCTACGCCGGCTCCGCCGCCCCGGCGGAACTCCGCGACCGGCTGGCCCGGTTCACCGCCGCCGCGACGCCCGTCCTGGTCCTGGCCGGCGCGTTCGACGGCATGATCGGCACCAACCCGGCCCGTGCCGTGGCCGCCTGCCACCCCCGGGCCCGGCTGGAGGTGCTGGCCCGCTCCGGCCACCGGATGTGGGCGGAGGAGCCTGAGCGGTTCGTGGGCCTGGTCGAGGAGTTCCTCGCAGCCGGGGAGGCTCCCGTCACCGGGGGACTCCTCAGCCCGTCGCCGCGGTGATGTCGCCGTTGGACGTGGTGAGGTCGAGCCGGTAGCGGCCGCCGGGGTCGTCCCCGACCCCGACGCGTATGCTCCCGTGGCTCGTCGACGTGCTCACGTGGTAGGCGGCGGCCGGGACCGTCACGGTGATGGCGCCGTTGGACGTCCTGGCCGTGATGTCCTGCGCCGTGGCCGGGGTCAGCCGGATGTCGCCGTTGCTGGTGCGGGCCTGGATCCGCTCGCCCCGCAGGGCGGTGCCCACGATGCTGCCGCTGGAGGTGTGGACGTCGACCGGCCCGCCGACGTCGTCGAGCGTGATGCCGCCGGCGTTCGTGTGCACGGCGACCTCGCCGACCCGGGAGAGCCGGATCTCCCCGGCCGACGTCCGCCCGCCGATCGGCAGCCCGGCCGGGGCCTCGACCGTGTAGCTGACCGAGCAGTCGTCCCCGCAGCCGCCGAGCACCAGCGTGCCGTTCTCCACCCGCGTGGTGCCGTCGGGCCGGCCGTGCGCGTACTCGACGGACCGGTGGACCGACACCTGCGTGGCCCCCGGCCTGCCCTCCACGGTGACGTTCCCCGCGTCGGTGTCCAGTTGGACGGCGGTGATCCGGTCGGAGACCGTCGCGTCGTCCTGGAAGCTGTTCCTCGTCGGCGAGCAGCCGCCGAGGCCCGCGACGGCCAGCGCGGCTACCCCGGCGACCACGACCGCCCCGGCGTACCGGTGCTGCGACCCCATGTCCAAACCCCCCCTGTCGTGCGAAGTTCCGTACACCGGGGACGGTAGTCGCGCCGCCGACCCCCGGTCGATAGAGCCAGCCCCCCGATTCCCCTGGAGCAGGCACCACCATCGGACCGGTACCCAGCCCCCCGACAGCACGACCGGACGCCACCGGCCGGCGAAGCCTTCAGCCCCCCGACGCCCCCGACGCCCCCGACACCGGGACGGGCTCCGCCGCCCGCCCGCGCCGCGGGAGCAGCGCCGGGGTCGCGAGCAGGCACAGCCCGGCGAGGCCGAGCGCGGCGCGCGGACCGGCCTGCCCGGCGAGCACGCCCCACAGCGCGGTGAGCGCGGCCGTCGCGGCCTTGGCGCTCACCGACCACGCGGTGAGCACGCGGGCGGCCCGGTCCGGCGCGACCCGCTCCAGCCGGTGGGCGGAGTACACCGGGTTGAACACCCCGATGCAGAGGATCATCCCGAACTCGACGGCCATCACCAGCAGCATCCCGGGCCCGCCGGGACCGACGAGGACCAGCCCCGGCAGCCAGCACGCCCGCAGCGTCCCGGAGACGAGCAGCACCCGGTGCCGCCCGAACCGGGCGACCAGCGGGCCGGCCAGCCGGGAGCCGACCAGCCCGCCGAGGCACGGGACGGCGAAGGTGAGGCCGTACTGCCACGGCGCGAACCCGAGCGGCCCCAGCAGCAGGACGGTGAGCACCGGCTCGGTGGCCATGATCAGGGCGTTCACCAGCACGGTGTTGAGGAACAGCGGCCGCAGCCCCGGATCGGCGAGCACGAACCGCCAGCCCTGGAGCAGCTCCCCGGCCCGCAGGCGGGCGGAGCCGACGCGCGGGGGCCGCGCCTCCCGGCCGCCGATGGCCCGGATGCCGAGGGCCGAGAGCAGGTAGCTGACCGCGTCCGCGACGACGGTCGCGACCGGGCCGAGCAGCCCGACCGCCGCGCCCCCGAGCGGCGGTCCGAGGACGGTCGTCGTCCACATCGTCGACTCGAAGCGGGCGTTGGCGGCCAGCAGTTCCTCCGGCGCGACGATGCTCTTGAGGTACGCGCCGGAGGCCGCCCCGAAGGTGATGTCCGCCGCCGCGACGGCCACCGACACCGCCAGCAGCTGGCCGAAGCCGAGCCACCCGAGTGCGTAGGTGGCGGGGATGCTCAGGAGTGCCGCGCAGCGGAGCAGGTCCATCCCGATCATGACCGGCCGCTTGCGCCGGAACTCCACCCACGGCCCGAGCGGCACGGCCACGACCGCGCCGACCGCCGCGCCCGCCGCGGCGAGCACGGCGACGGCCGACGCCCCGGCGTGCAGCAGGTGGACGGCGATGAACGGGAAGGCCCCGAACGCCAGCCGGGTGCCCAGCGCACTCGTCCCGTAGGCGGCCCAGAGCCAGCCGAACGGCCTCCCCAGCGACCGCCCGCCCGACGACCGCCCGCTCAAGGACCGCCCGCTCAAGGACCGCCCGCTCAAGGACCGCCCGCTCAAGGACTTCCCGCCCCACATCCCCCGCGCACCCCTCTCGGACCGGAACCACCGGCGGTACAACCGAATGGCGACCAGGAGCATCAAAGCGGCCCGCTCCAGCACGGATCAAACAACCACGGGCCCGGCACCGTACAACCATCCGTTGTGCCCCTAGGCTTCGCGGCATGGACCTCAACGCCGTACACACCTTCGTGGCCGCCGCCGCGGCGGGCAGCTTCCAGGACGCCGCCGCCGAGCTGGCGGTCACCCAGCAGGCCGTCTCGAAGCGCGTCGCCGCGTTGGAGCAGGACCTCGGGGTGCGGCTGTTCCACCGGTCCCCGCGCGGCACCGAACTGACCATCGACGGACAGGCGTTCCTGCCCCACGCCCGCGAGCTCCTGCGCGTCGCGGAGCGGGCCGCCGCCTCGGTGCGGCCCGGCAGCCGCGCGCTGCGCGTCGACGTGATCGCCTCCCGGATCGCCCCGTCGGGACTGCTGCGGGAGTTCCACCGCGCCCACCCGGACGTCGAGCTCGACGTGGTGCACCTGCACACCGTCGACGACGCCGTCGCCGCGCTCCGGGCCGGGACGATCGACGCCTCCTTCCGCGCCGTCCTCGCACCCGGCCGGGGACTGCCCGAGGAGATCGCGACGGCGCACGTCCTCGACGAGCCCCACGACCTGCTCACCGGCCCGGGCCACGCCCTCGCGAACGCCCGCTCGGTGACGCTCGCCGGGCTCGCCGGCCACCGCATCTGGATCCCCGGCAGCGCACCCGGCACCGAGTGGGGCGCCTACTACGACGACCTCTGCGCCGCGTTCGGGCTCACGATCGAGGGCACCGGTCCCAACTTCGGCTCGGACGCGCTGCTCGACGTCATCGCCGACACCCCGGGCCTGGCCACCCTGGCCGGCGCCCGCACCCGCCTGGTCTGGCCCGCCGGCCACGACCTGCGCCGGGTCCCGGTGCACGACCCGGTCCCGGTCTACCCGCACTCGCTGATCTGGCACCGCGACAACCCGCACCCCGCTCTTCGGACCCTCCGCAGCCACCTCGCCGCCATCCCGGACGCCCGCCCCGAGGGCGCCACCTGGGCCCCGGACTGGGCCCGGCGGTAGAGGGGCCGGTGCCGACGGCGCCCGCGACGGCGCTGCCGGGGCGGCTACGGAGGCGGGCGCGCTGAGGTCCGGCCGGTAGGGGATCAGCCCGTCGAAGACCGGATGATCCGGGAGGTGCCCCGTGGCGGCCGGCGCACGCCGGGGCGGGCCGGTCGCTTCACCCGTCCGTGCACCTGCTGTCACCCGCTCGGGTGAGCCAATCGCTCGTCGGGCGTGCCCGGGGCTTCCGGCGGAGGATGGGAGTCCCAGGTCGTCGACGGGAAGGCGGGCGGGTCATGGCGATCGGCATGGCGGACATCCGGGAGTGGCGCGGCCAGGCGGTCGTGGACGAGAAGGGCGGCCGGATCGGCTCGCTGGAGTCCGTGTACGTGGAGACGTCCACCGACGAGCCGTGCTTCGCGACCGTGACGGTCGGCGTGATGTCCGGGCGCCGGCTGGTCTTCGTCCCGCTGGACGGGGCCGTGGTCGGACCGGGCTACGTCAAGGTCGCGTTCCCGAAGAGCACCGTCAAGCAGGCGCCCGCGATCGGCAGGGACGACGTCCTGCCCGCCGTGGACGAGCCGGCCGTCTTCGCGCACTACGAGCTCCCGTACGCGACCGGCGCCGGCGGCGAGCGGCGCCTGGCGAGGCGCTGAGGGCGGTGGCCGGCCGGCGCCCGCGGTCCGGCCCGGATACCCCACCGGGTACACTGGTCAGTCGACAGCCGACGTGAAAGGTGGCCCGGACATGCAGGTGGACGAGGAGGCGGTCGGCGCGGTCCTGAACCGGCTGCGTCGCGCGCAGGGCCAGCTGGCCGGTGTGATCGCGATGATCGAGGCGGGCCGCGACTGCAAGGACGTCGTGACCCAGCTCGCCGCGGTGTCCCGGGCCCTCGACCGGGCCGGTTTCAAGATCGTCGCCAGTGGCATGCGCCAGTGCATGGCGGCGGCCGACGAGGACGGTGCGCCGATGACCGAGGCGGAGCTGGAGAAGCTGTTCCTCGCCCTGGCCTGAGTCCGCGTCCAGGCCCGAGCCCGGCACCGGACGTCCTGGCGGCCGTGTACCCCGGGCCATCCGACCCGGGGTGCACGCACATCCGTACGACCTCCTGACGATCACGCTGTCACACGCCCCGGGCCCCACCGCGTTACCAAGGTATGGATCAATCACCGAGTCCGGACGCCCAGGCCGAGTCACACCGGCCGGACTTCCCGGACTTCGTCGCCTCCCGCGCCCGGCACCTCCACCGGACCGCCTTCCTCCTCACCGGCGGTGACGTCCACCTCGCCGAGGACCTCGTGCAGGAGGCGCTCGGCCGGATCTTCGTCAAGTGGCGGAAGATCTCCCGGCTGGACAACCCCAGCGGCTACGCGCAGACGGTCCTGGTCAACACGTTCCTGTCGTACCGCCGCAAGCGCAGCGCCTCCGAGCGCGTCACCGACGAGTTCCCCGAGGTCGGCGTGCAGGACCCGGACCCGGCGCTACGGCTGACGCTGCTGCGCGCCCTCGCCGAACTCCCCGCGTCGGACCGCGCCGTGCTGGTGCTGCGCTTCTGGGAGGACCGCAGCGTCGAGGAGACGGCCGCCGCACTGCGGCTGAGCGGCACCGTCGTCCGCGCGCGCTGCCGCCGGGCCCTCGCCCGCCTGCGCGGGGTCCTGGGCGACGACATCGACGCCGTCCTCGGCGGATCCACCGACAGTGCCGGCGCCGGGACGACGAGAAGTTCGAGCGGAACCGGCGGACTCAACCCCTCCTCCGAGAAGGCGGTGCTGCGCCATGCCCACTGACGACGCGTTCGAGGACGGTTTCGCCCGCGCCCTGCGCGGTGCCGCCGAGCTGGCGCCCGAGCCGGTGCAGCACACCCTGGCCGCCGTCGCCGAGCAGCGCGGCCGCCGTTGGCGCCGCCGGCGCACCGTCGTCGCGAGCGGCCTCGCGGTGCTGGTGCTGGCCGGGGCGGGCGGTGTCGCGGCCGTGGGCCGGGGGCCGTTCGTGGGCGCGGTCGGCCCGGCCGACCCGGCGCCGGAGCAGACGATGCCGGCGCACGAACTGGTCACGCTGGTCAGCGGCCTGCTGCCGAAGGGCACCGTCACGTTGCTCGGAGGCGGCGATCCGACGACGAAGCTCCACGGGCACCAGACGGCGGTCACCATGCTGTTCGACGACGGGGCGGGGGCGAGCGTCGTGGAGGCCTTCGCGGAGCGGACGAACCTGCGGCCCGAGGAGGGGGCGGTCTGCACGGACCCGTTCCAGACGCCGCAGGACTCCTGCCGGCGCACCGTCCGACCCGACGGCGCCGCGATCGCGATCGACAAGCTGCGGAGCACCACCACCCAGGGCGGCCGCGAGTGGCGGGCCACCCTGGCGCTCCCGGACGGCAACCGGGTCCAGGTCATCGAGTACAACGGGCAGCCCGCCACGGCGAACCGCCCGGACCCGCCGCTGAACGACGCCCAACTGACCACCATGCTGTGCTCGGTGGAGTGGCTCCGGGTGTTCGCCGCGCTCAGCCCGGTCAGGGGCGCCCCGACGCCGGGGAACGCCCCGGTGCCGACGCCGTCCGCGAGCGCCCCGTCGAACGCGGAACTGCTCGCGAAGGTGGTACCGCTCCTGCCCGCCGGCGCGAAGGTCGAGGGCCGGGACCCGGAACACGGCGTGCTCACCGTCACCGTCGACGGCCGCACCAGCATGCTGATGGTCGGCGCGGACGCACCGTCCAAGCGGGGCCAGGACGAGCTCAGGTCGATGGACAACGACCTGCCGACCCCGCTGGAGGTCCGGGAGAAGCGGCCCGACGGGACGCTCGTCGTCACGGACCGCTTCGGCAACGGGAAGACCGCGACGAACCCCGTCCTGCACTGGACGGCCGCGGTGCACACGCCGGACGGCGGACAGGTGCGGATCTCGGAGTGGAACGGCGAGAACGCCTACACCTACCGGCCCGGCGACCCCGCGCTCGACCTGGACCACCTGAAGGCGATCGTGACCGCCCCCACCCTGCGGCCCTGACACCAAGACGACGGCCCGGCAGGGGAGTCGATCCCCCTGCCGGGCCGTCGCCGTCGCTCGGCTCAGTGCCCGCCGACGACGTCCGCCGGCCGTGCGGCGTCCGCGGGAGTCACGACCTCCTCCACCGGCCCGATCCCGGACGCGAAAATCCGGGCAGATCCTCCGAAGGCCGCGCGAGCACCCGCAAGTCCCGGAGTTCCCGAACCGCCCGATGGTGCGTCACGCGTCGTTCACGTTCCGGTCGCTGACCTTCGGATGAATGAGGGCGCCCACAGTTGTACAGCCAACTGTGGATCCCCTCAGTCTCCGTGACCAGCCGCGCGCGGAACCGGCCCCACCGGTCCCGGTGATCCCGACGATCTCCGGCGACCCGGGCGGGCCCGGCCTCCCCGGCGGCGGACAGGACAACCGTGGCCGCAGGCAGCGCCCTGACCCTCACCGCACCCGCCAACCCGACCGAAGGTGACCGGCTCACCTTCCACTGGACCACCGACGCGCCCGACACCAAGAACTGGGTCGGCATCTACGACGGCAGCCGCAAGCCCGGCACCGGCTCCTCCCTGCTGTGGAAGTACACCCCGGGCGGCTCCGGCGACCTCCAGCTCGACACCTCGGCGCTCACCGGCGGCCCGTACACCGCCTACCTGCTGGCCAAGGACGGCTACGGCGTCCTCGCCCAGACCGAGCCGTTCAGCTTCCGCCCCAGGCCCGCCGTCGTGCGCCCGCACGCCGCCGTGGACTCGCTGACCACCGCCCCCGTCGCCCCCGGCGGCGCGGTGTCCGTCAAGCTCGGCGGCCTGTGGTCGCGCCCGGCCGGCAACCCGGCGGGCACCGCGACCTTCCGCAAGGCCGGCGGCGCGGCCTGGGCCTCGGTCGGCGCCGACGGCACCGTCACCGGCACCGCGCCCTCGGCCGGTCGGAACCCCGAGATCGTCGTCGTCGGTGTGAAGGACGGCGCCGGCGCCACCGACACGATCACCGTGCTGGTCCCGGTCGCCGACCCGGCCGGGCCGCTGCGTCTGAAGGCCGCGAGCTGGAACCTGCACAACGCCGGCAGCGGCTACACCGACGCGCTGGAGAAGCAGTTGCGCGTGGTGCTCGCCCAGGGCCTCGACATCGTGGCGCTCCAGGAGACGGCCGGCACCCAGGCGCGGACCCTCGCCGACGCGCTCGGCTGGTACGCCTACCAGAGTCCCGGCAGCGTCGGCATCCTCAGCCGCCACCCGCTGGCCGACGTCACCCCGGTGACCGCGGACGTGCCCGCCGCCGCGGCGACCGTGCAGCTGCCCGGCGGACGGACCGTCCGCTTCTGGGCCGCGCACCTCGACGAGACCGACTACGGCCCGTACGGCGTCCAGGACGGCCGCACCGCCGCGCAGGCCGAGGCCGCCGAGAACGCCTCCGTCCGGCTCAGGCAGGCCAAGGCGCTGGCCGCGGCAGTCCGGGCCGACATCGCCGGGCACACCCCGGTGGTGCTCGCCGGCGCGCTCTCCTCGCCCTCCCGCCTGGACTGGACGGCCGCCACCGCCGCCGCGCACGGCGGTGTCGGCGCGGTCGACTGGCCCGTCAGCAAGGAGTTCCAGGCCGCCGGGCTGACCGACACCCTGCGCGAGGAGAGCCCGGACCCGGTCAAGGTCCCGGCCGCCACCTGGTCGCCCACCCGCAAGCAGCGCGGTGCCAGGACCGAGCCGCAGGACCGCATCGACTACGTGCAGTACGCGGGGGCGCTCAAGCTCGTCGAGGCGCACACCCTCGTGGCCGACTGGCCGCAGCCCGAGCCGAACACCGCGGCCAACGAGTGGCCGTCCGACACCGCCGCCGCCGTCGCCACCTTCCAGCTCTGAGAGGCCGGTCCGCCATGTCCGAACTTTCCCGTCGCACCTTCGTCGGCGCCACCGCGGCCGCCGGTGCCGTCGCGCTCACCGGCCTCGCGACGACCCCCGCCGGCGCCGCCCCCGCCGCCCCCGCCGCCGCCGGGGCCGACGCGCTCACCGGCACCGTCAAGGACGTCAGGCACGTCGTCGTCCTCATGCAGGAGAACCGCAGCTTCGACCACTACTTCGGAACGCTCAACGGCGTCCGCGGCTACGGCGACAGGCAGGCGCTCCAGTTCCCGGACGGCACCGACGTGTTCCGCCAGCCCGACGCCCGACGCAGCGACGGCGGGGTGATGCTGCCGTACCGGATGGACACCTCCAAGTACAACGCGCAGAACGCCGGCGGCCTCGCCCACGACTGGGCCACCGGCCACCAGGCGATCAACAACGGTGCGATGAACAAGTGGATCGCCGCCAAGGGCGAGCGCACCATGGGCTACTTCACCCGGGACGACATCCCCTACCAGTACGCCCTCGCCGACGCTTTCACCCTCTGCGACGCCTACTTCACCTCCCTCGCCGGGCCGACCGACCCCAACCGCCTCTACCTGTGGACCGGCACCGCCGGCCCCGGCCGCGACGGCACCACCGGCCCCTGGATCGACAACACGCCGGTCACCGACAACCCCGTCGCCGACTGGACCACCTACGCCGAGCGCCTGGAGAAGGCGGGCGTCAGCTGGCGCGTCTACCACAACCCCAGCAAGGACGACCGCACCGGTGACTACGACGACAACGCGTTGTCCTACTTCAAGCAGTTCCACAACTTCCCCGAGGACGACCCGCGGTACGTCAACGCGATGACGAAGTTCGACCCGACGGACTTCGACCGCCACTGCAAGGACGGCACCCTCCCGACCATCTCCTGGCTCGTCGCGCCCTACCTCTTCTCCGAGCACCCGGCGGCCGGCCCGGCCTACGGCGCACACTGGGTGGACACGGCGCTCCAGTCGCTGATGTCCAACCCGAAGGTGTGGCAGCACACCGTCTTCCTCGTCATGTACGACGAGAACGACGGCTACTTCGACCACATGGTCCCGCCCACCCCCGAGGCCGGCACGCCCGAGGAGTTCACCCAGGGCCGGGCGATCGGCCTCGGCAACCGGGTGCCGCTGTGGGTCGCCTCCCCCTGGTCGCGCGGCGGTTGGGTCAACTCCCAGGTCTTCGACCACACCTCGGTGCTGCGCTTCATGGAGGTCGTCACCGGGGTCGCCGAGCCGAACATCTCGGCCTGGCGCCGGGCCGTCTGCGGCGACCTCACGAGCTGCTTCGACTTCGCCGCACCGGACTTCTCGATCCCGAAGCTGCCCGACACCAACGCCCTGATGGCCAGGGCCGACGCGGGCGCCAAGCTGCCCGGCGTCGCCCTGCCGGCCGTCGGCGCCCAGTCGATGCCCGTCCCGGAGCGCGGTGACCGCCCGCACCGCCCGCTGCCGTACCAGCCGTGGGCCGACGCCGAGGTGGACCGCAGGAGCGGCAAGGTCACCTGCACGATGAGCAACGACGGTTCGGTGGCCTTCCCGTACACCGTCTACCCGAACATCGTGTTCCCGTTCGCCGGCACCCCGTTCACCGTCGCCCCCGGCGCCACCGCCAGCTACGTGTGGGACGCCGCGGCGACCAACGGCCGCTACGACTTCACGGTGCACGGCCCGGACGGCTTCGTCCGCCGCTTCGCCGGCACCGTCGTCCGTGACGGCCAGGGCGGACAGAACGACATCGGTGTGCCGATCGTCACCGCCGACCTGCGCGGCGACGTCAAGCTCACGCTCCAGGTGGCCAACGACGGCCTGACCGACGTCGCCTTCACCGCCGCGCCCAACGACTTCGCGGGCACCGCGCAGACGGTGTGGGTCAAGCCCGGCAAGCAGGCCGACATCGCCTGGCCGCTGGACAAGCAGGGCCGCTACGACGTCATCGTCACGGCCCACACCGGCCAGCGCTTCGTCCGCCGCTACGCGGGCTGGGTGCACTGACCCGACCGGACCCGACCCACGACCGGGGGCGCCGAACCGGTGACCCCCGGCCGTGGCTCGGCCGGACCGCCGGGCCCCGCCGCTAGCGTCGGGCGCATGCAGAACATCACCACCTTCCTCTGGTTCGACCACCAGGCCGAAGAGGCCGCGGCCTTCTACACGTCGCTCTTCCGCGACTCCCGCATCACCGAGGTCACCCACTACCCCGAGGGCGGTCCGGTGCCGGCCGGCTCGGTCATGACCGTCGGGTTCGAACTCGACGGCCGGCCCTACGTCGCCCTCAACGGCGGCCCCCAGTTCCCCTTCACCGAAGCCGTCTCGCTCCAGGTGGAGTGCGACGACCAGCAGGAGGTCGACGAGCTCTGGGCCAAGCTCACCGCCGACGGCGGCCAGGCGGGCCCCTGCGGCTGGCTCAAGGACCGCTACGGCTTCTCCTGGCAGATCACCCCGCGCGTCCTGCTGGACCTGATCGCCGACCCCGACCGCGTCAAGGCCGGCCGGGTGATGGCGGCGATGATGACCATGGGGAAGATCGAGATCCTGCCGCTGCTCGCCGCGGCCGAGGGCTGAGCCACCATGACCCCCGCCGCCGTCCGCACCACCGTCTACCTGCACGCCACGCCCGAGCGGGTCTGGCACGCGCTCACCAGCGCCGACGAGTCCGCCCTGTACTGGGGCCACCGCAACGTCTCCACCTGGCTCCCCGGCGCCCCCTGGGAACACCGGCGCACGGACGACTCCGGCATCGCCGACGTCACCGGCACCGTGGAAGCGTCCACCCGCCCCCACCACCTCGTCATCACCTGGTACTCCCCGGGCGCCCCGGACCCGGCCGGCCCGTCCCGGGTCACCTTCGGGATCGAGGGCTGGCGGGACCTCACCCGCCTCACCGTGACCCACGAGAACCTCGCCGACGAGACCGCGGCGGAGCGGGCGGGCGCCGGCTGGTCGGCCGTCCTCGCCAACCTGAAGACCTGCCTCGAAACCGGCCACCCGCTGCCGCAGCAACCGTGGCTCATGCCCTGACGGAGCCCGGGCTCAGCGCCCGGTGCTCGCGGCGGGGTGGGGGCGGTCACCGCGGAGCCACCTCCGGAGGTTGGCGTAGCGCGAGAAGCGGGTCCGGTTGGCCACGGAGGCGCGGTCCAGTTCCTCCATCAGGCGGCGGCTGCGGTGCTCCAGGTCCATCTCGTCGAGGATGCGGTCCACCTCGGCCAGGAGCGCGCCGTGCAGTTGCCAGGCCTCGGGGTGTTCCCGGACCTGGCGCAGCAGGAGCTGGGCGACGTTCTCCCGGCAGGTCCAGGCGGCCGCGAGTTCGGCGGTCAGGCGTTGTTCGGCCTCCTCGGCGTTGCGGCTCACCTGGGTCGTGACGAGGACGGCGAAGCTGACCATCGCGCCGCCGATGTGGGCCAGCAGTTCCTCCAGGGCCACGGCGACGTCCGGTTCGAACAGGCGCTCGCCGGGGTCGCGGCGCTTGGCCAGGTCGGTCAGGGAGCGGGCCAGGACGCGGATGACCACCACGCAGATCTCCAGCGTGTCCAGGCCGGTGCGCAGCACCAGGCGGGAGAGGAGGCCCTCGCTGATCCGGGGGTTGAACCGGAGGCTGTCCTCGGCCTGGCGCAGGGCCGCGTCGACCTCGGAGATCGCCTGGTCCAGGCGGCGGGCCTCGTGGAGGCGTTCGGCGGCGACGGCGACCGGGATGGGGCGGCCCAGCTCCTCGGCGATGTCCAGGAGCAGATGCCGGGCGCGCCGGGCGAGGTCCTCGATCGAGGCGCCTGCGGTGTCGACCCAGACGGGTGGGGCGAACACCAGGTTGAACAGGAGGCCGACGGCGGCGCCGATCAGGGTCTCCAGGACCCGGTCCCAGGCCTGGGAGGCGAGCTTGGTGACGCCGAGGATCAGCATCGCGCTGATCGCGACCTCCTGGACGAACTCCTCGACCCGGACGAACCGGCCGATCGTCAGCGAGGCCAGGATGACCAGCCCGAGGCTCCACCAGGAGAGCCCCACGACGGCGCTGAAGCCGATCGCGATCAGCACGCCGACGACCACCGAGTTGACCCGGCGGATGCTGGTCTTGAGCGTCGAGTAGACGGTGACCTGCACCACCAGGAGCGCGGTGAGCGGCGCCGTGAGCGGGGCCGGCTCGCTGCTCAGCCGCGTCGCCACCGCGAAGGACAGGGTGGCCGCCACGGTCGCCCGGAAGGTCTGGACGACGAACGGTTCTCGGGTGCCACGGCGGACGGCGGCCGTGAGGGACTCCGGGAGGATGACCATGAGGCCCTTCTTTCCCCGCAGCCGGTGTTCACACCGCCGATCGCGCCGGAGGGCACCCGGTTGCCCGTCCCCGGGTCAGGAGTCGCGGCGGTCCAGGCGCAGCTTCCAGGGAGCGAGGGCGGACTCGACCTGGACGCCGATGCTCATCTTGGACGCGCCCTCGACGCGCTCCTCGAAGCGGATCGGGACCTCGCGGATCGTCATCCCGCGCTTGACGACGCGGTAGTTCATCTCGACCTGGAACGAGTAGCCGTTGCTCCGGACGGTGGGCAGGTCGATGGCCCGCAGCGTGTTCGCCCGCCAGGCCTTGAAGCCCGCGGTGGCGTCGCGGACGCCGAGGCCGAGGATGGTGTTGACGTAGAAGTTGGCCCAGGCGGAGAGGGCCTTGCGGTGCCACGGCCACTCCGCGGCGGTCGAGCCGCCGGGCACGTAGCGGGAGCCGAGCACCACGGCGGTGTCGCCGGTCAGGAGGGTCCGGACCATCTCGGGTATCGCCGCGGCCGGGTGCGACAGGTCGGCGTCCATCTGCACGACGACGTCGGCGCCCTCGTCGAGGGCGCGGGCCATGCCCGCCAGGTAGGCGCGGCCGAGGCCGTCCTTCTCGGTGCGGTGCAGGACGCCGATCCGGCCGTCCGCGCCGGCCGCGAGCTTGTCGGCCAGCTCGCCGGTGCCGTCCGGGGAGTTGTCGTCGACCACCAGCAGGTGCAGGTTCGGCACCGGCAGCTGTGCCAGCAGGCCCGCCAGGACCGGAAGGTTCTCCCGCTCGTTGTACGTGGGGACGACGACAACGACCTTGGGGGAGGCCTCGACCATGCTCTGTTCCCTACCCGCGCTCTCCGGCCGGACCCCCGTGCCCCGCCTCACGGGCGTCCGTGATCTGCTGATCGGACCGTGCGAGTGTAGCCGTGCCGGGAGGAGGCTCGGCCCCGGGGCCCCGGCCGGCGGGCGGGTGAGGCGGCGTCGGAAGTCGGTTCGGCGGCGATGGACCGTCGGGGCTACTTCCCGCCGTAGACGGCCGCGAGGTTGTCGCTTGCGGGGTGGGTGCGGCCGGCCGGCCCGCCGGCGAAGGCGCGCAGGACGTTCTCGGTGACCTTGCGCACCAGGTCGCCGGCCTTGGCGTCGATGCCGTGGTCGGCGCTGGTGCCCCCTGGGCCGTGCGCGTCGAGCGTCTCCACCCAGCGCATCGTCCCGGTGGCGAACACTCCGGCGCCGCTCGGGACGGTGTGGTACGCGGTGTCGGCGTGCGACCGGCGGCCCTCGCAGACGACCGGGGAGTGGGCGATGACCTCGATCGGGCGCGGCACGGGGAAGGCGGTGTCCACCTTGTCGTACTCGACGCCGACCAGGTGCGGGAAGGACGCGCCGGCCGCGACGCCGGTGCCCTCGAACGCCCAGTGGTCGGGTGCGCCCACGACGTAGGGCGCGTCCACGGGGTAGCCGTCGTAGATGACGCCGAGCATCGAGCTCTCCGGGTCGGCGCCCGGGCCGGTGCGGAAGTCGGTGGTGGCCGGTGCGCCCGCCTTGTACCCGGGGTCGCTCGCCCAGGCGTCCTTGTAGCAGACCACCGTGCGGTCCGGCCCGAGGTCGGTGGGCTCGAACCGGACCCGGCGGAAGCAGCAATTCGCCCCCAGGAAGGCCACGTTGGTGCCGGCGTCCCGGGCCGCGACGACGTTGGCGCGCTGCTCGGGCGACCAGTACTCGTCGTGCCCGAGCGACAGGACGGCGGTGGCGCCGCGCAGCAGCGCGGGCTCGCGGGCGACGTCGATCCCGGTCGTGTACGCGAGCGGGATGCCGAGCTGCTCGGCGAAGGAGACCAGCGGCGCCTCGTAGACCAGGAACAGCCCGGCGCCGTGGTCGTAGTCGTACGGGCGGTCGAAGACGACCTTCAGCGAGCGGGTGGCGAGGCCGCCGGTCGGGCCGTTGTAGAGGCTGTACCCGCCCCACTCGTTGTACGCCTGCCACGTCGCCGGGGCGCTCATCACGACCGTCCTCCCGGCGGTGACGGCCGAGCGGACGGTGAGCGGGACGTAGCGCTGGCCGGAGCCGTCCTCTGCGTCCAGGCGCAGCAGGTACGCGCCCTCGGGCCAGCCGGCCGTGTCGACGGCGAGGGTGCGCTGCCAGCCGGTGAGGACGGTGCGGGTCGTGCCGTCGACGTGCGGCGCGGGCTGCCTGGCGCCCGGGACGTGTTCGCGGCGCCACACCAGGCGGGCGCGGGCGCCGCCGTACCAGCCGATCCGGTAGGCGGAGACGGTGAACGCGGCGGCCGGGGTGGAGACGTGCAGGCCGACGGGCTCGCCGGGCAGGACGCTGACGCGGTCGGCGAAGCCCTCGATGGCGCCGCTCGGGCCGGGGTTGGTGATCTCCCAGTCGGCGTTGCCGGGCAGTGACTGCTCGGGCTTGTGGTCGTCCTTGAGGCCGGCCCGCCGCGGGGTCGCGCCGGTGGGGCCGGAGGAGGGCGCCGGGCTCGCGGGTTCGTCGGGGTGGTGCGTGCCGCAGGAGGTGAGGGCCGCGGCCATCAGGCCCAGTCCGAGGATCCCCCGTCGGCTCGGTTCCGCCCGCTCGTCCGCCACAGTGGCCTCCCGATCGCCCGTCCTCGTGTTCCCTACCCGCGTGCCCGTGCGTCAAGGCGCGCGCACATCCTCACCCTTTCCGGCCATGGTCCCGCAACCGCCGCGCCGGGCGTGCGACGGGTCCGCGCGCTCTTTCCGCACCTCCCGCGCCCGTTCGCCACCGGAGAGGGCCGTCCGGGGGCTCCCCGGCGCGTCCGGGCGCGCGGCTCCGCGGCGGGGCCGATTCGGTCCCTTAGCCTGACCGGGCCGTCCGCCCGGCGGCCAGGGGGTCCGTGGCCGTGGCGGCCCGGTCGCGTCATCGACACATCGACACGAGTCATGGACAGGGGTGTACGTGGTTTCGTCGGGTTCGGCCGATCCGGGGGTGGCGCCTCCGACACGCGCCACGAGGTTCCGGGCCTGGATGCTGGAAGGCCTGGCGGACATGGCCAAGCAGCACCCAGGGCCGCATGCCCAGGCCCCGCACGAGAAGGGCGCGCACTGGTGGCGCGTCATGTGCCTGACCGGCCTCGACTACTTCTCCACCCTCGGCTACCAGCCCGGCATCGCGGCGCTCGCCGCCGGCCTGCTGTCGCCGGTCGCGACGATCGTGCTCGTGCTCGTCACCCTCTTCGGCGCGCTGCCGGTCTACCGGCGGGTGTCGGTGGAGAGCCCGCACGGTGAAGGCTCGATCGCGATGCTGGAACGGCTCCTGTCGTTCTGGCAGGGCAAGCTGTTCGTGCTGACGCTGCTCGGCTTCGCCGCCACCGACTTCATGATCACCATCACCCTCTCGGCGGCCGACGCGACCGCGCACCTCATCGAGAACCCCCACCTGACCAGTGCCCTCTCCGGCAAACAGGTACTGCTGACCCTGATCCTGGTGGCCCTGCTCGGCGGAGTGTTCCTCAAGGGCTTCAGCGAGGCGATCGGCCTGGCCGTCGTGCTCGTCGCCGTCTACCTCGCGCTCAACGTCGTGGTCGTCGTCAACGGCATCTGGCACCTGTTCGAGGCCCCGCACGTGTTCGCCGACTGGGCCGACGCCCTCACGGCCGAGCACGGCAACGCGTTCGCGATGATCGGCGTGGCACTGATCGTCTTCCCCAAGCTCGCGCTCGGCCTCTCGGGCTTCGAGACCGGCGTCGCCGTCATGCCCCACATCGAGGGCGATCCGCAGGACACCGAGGAGAAGCCGACCGGCCGGATCCGCGGCGCCCGCAGGCTGCTCACCACGGCCGCCGTGATCATGAGCGTCTTCCTGATCACCACGAGCTTCATCACGACACTGCTCATCCCGGAGAACGACTTCAAGGCCGGCGGCCCGGCCAACGGGCGGGCCCTCGCCTACCTCGCCCACGAGAACCTGGGCAGCGCGTTCGGCAGCGTCTACGACCTGTCGACCATCGCCATCCTCTGGTTCGCCGGTGCCTCCGCGATGGCCGGCCTGCTCAACCTCATGCCGCGCTACCTGCCTCGCTACGGCATGGCGCCGCACTGGGCGCGCGCCGTCCGACCGACGGTCATCGTGCTCACCCTGATCGCCTTCCTGGTGACGTGGATCTTCGACGCCAGCGTGGACGCCCAGGGCGGCGCCTACGCCACCGGCGTGCTGGTGCTGATCAGCTCCGCCGCGGTCGCCGTCACCATCGCTGCGCACAAGGCCGGGGAGAAGCGCTGGACGATCACCTTCGCGGTGATCGCCGTGGTCTTCCTCTACACCACGGCCGTCAACATCGTCGAACGGACCGACGGCGTGAAGATCGGCGCCTGCTTCATCGCCGGAATCATGCTGGTCTCCTTCCTCTCCCGGCTCAAGCGGGCCTTCGAACTGCGCGTCACGGACGTCGTGCTGGACGAGACGGCCGAGCGCTTCGTCCGCGACTACACCCACCGGCCGCTGCGGCTGATCGCCAACGAGCCGAACAGCCGTGACCTCGCCGAGTACCGGGACAAGATCCGCCAGATCCGCGCCGACAACGACATCCCGGCCGAGGACGACCTGGTCTTCGTCGAGGTCACGGTGCTCGACCCGTCCGAGTTCGAGGCCGTGCTGACCGTCCACGGCGAGGTGCTGCACGACCGCTACCGGGTGCTGGCGGTGGAGAGCTCCAGCGTGCCCAACGCGATCGCCGCGCTGCTGCTCCGGGTCCGGGACCTGACCGGGCAGCAGCCGCACATCTACTTCGAGTGGACCGAGGGCAACCCCTTCACCCAGTTCATGCGGTTCTTCCTGCTCGGGCAGGGCGAGATCGCCCCGGTCACCCGAGAGGTGCTGCGCGAGGCCGAGCCCGACCGCAGCCGCCGCCCGGCCGTGCACGTCGGCTGACGGGCCGGCCGGCAGTGCGGGAGGTTCCTAGCGGTTGGGCCGGGACTTGGACCAGGCCGGTGCGACGGCGGCCACCAGGGCCACTGCGAAGGCCAGTTGGAGGATGTGCCGGATCCAGTCGATGCCCGAGGTGTGGCGCACGCCGAGCCACCCGGAGACCGCGTTGCCGAGCCATGCGCCGAGAGCACCGAGCACGATCGTCAGCCACCACGGGATCGCCTGCGGTCCGCGCAGGAGGAGCCTGGCGAGAAGGCCCAGCACACAGCCGATGAGCAGAATCCACAGGAGCTGGAACATCGCAGTCCACCTTTCGGGCGGGGCGCCCCACCGGGGTCCGTCCCATGATCGCCCGATTCCGCCGGACGGGCACCTCGGCGGGCGGCGTCGCTGGTCAGCGCGCCGCGGAGGTGAGCGCGGCGCCCGTCTCCGGGTCGAAGACGTGCATCCGGGCGGTGTCCACCCACAGTTCCAGCGGGCGGCCCTCGGCGGCCCGGGTGGCTGTGCCGATCCGGGCCACCACCTCGGGGCCGGCCGCGGTGCCGTCCTGCGGGGTGAAGTGCACGAACACGTCCGAACCGACCGACTCCAGCACCTCGACGCCCACCGTCACCGTCCGCCCGCCGTGCCGCTGCTCCAGCAGCGCCGCGTCCTCGAAGTGCTCGGGGCGGATGCCCACGACCACCCGGCGCGGCGCGTCGGCCTCCTCCAGCCGCCGCCGCAGCCGGTCGTCGAGGGGAAGCTCCCCCAGCGCGGTGCGCAGCGCGCCCTCCTCCAGGGTCGCGTCCAGGACGTTCATGGCGGGTGAGCCGATGAAGCCGGCGACGAACAGGTTCACCGGCCGGTCGTAGAGCTCCTGCGGCGCGCCGACCTGCTGGACGGCTCCGCCGCGCATCACCACGACGCGGTCGCCCAGCGTCATCGCCTCGACCTGGTCGTGGGTGACGTAGACGGTCGTGGTGCCCAGGCGGCGCTGGAGGCGGGAGATCTGGGTCCGCATCTGCACCCGCAGCTGGGCGTCCAGGTTGGACAGCGGCTCGTCCATCAGGAAGGCCTTCGGCGCGCGGACGATGGCCCGGCCCATCGCGACCCGCTGGCGCTGGCCGCCGGAGAGCAGCGCCGGGCGGCGCTCGAGGTGCTCGGTGAGGTCGAGGACGCGGGCGGCCTCCTCGACCTTGCGGGCGATCTCCGCCTTGTCCGTCCCGGCCAGTCGCAGGGCGAAACCCATGTTCTGGCGCACCGTCATGTGGGGGTAGAGGGCGTAGCTCTGGAACACCATGGCGATGTCCCGGTCCTTCGGGGCGAGGTCGTTGACGACCCGGCCGCCGATCCGCAGGGTGCCCGCGGTGATGTCCTCCAGGCCCGCGATCATGTTGAGGGTGGTGGACTTGCCGCACCCGGACGGGCCGACCAGGATCACGAACTCTCCGTCCGCGACGGTCAGATCGACGCCTCGCACGGCGACCGCGCCGTCCGGGTAGTGCTTGGTGAGTCCGTCCAGGACGAGCTCGGCCATCCGTCACCCCTTCACTGCGCCGGCGGTCAGGCCGGCCACGATGCGCCGCTGGAACAGCAGCACGAAGACCACGATCGGGACGGTGATCACCATGGCCGCCGCGGCGATCGACCCGGTCGGCTGCTGGAACTGCGAGCTGCCGGTGAAGAACGCGATCGCGGCCGGGACGGTCCGCGCGGCGCGGGTGGAGGTGAGCGAGATCGCGAAGAGGAAGTCGTTCCAGCAGAAGATGAAGACGAGGATCGCCGTGGTGAACACCCCGGGCGCCGCCAGCGGGGCGATGACCAGCCGGAACGCCTGCCACGGCGTGGCGCCGTCGACCCGGGCCGCCTTCTCCAGGTCCCACGGGATCTCCCGGAAGAACGCGGAGAGCGTGTAGATCGCCAGCGGCAGCGAGAAGGTCGTGTACGGGATGATCAGGCCGGCCCAGGTGTCGAACAGGCCCAGCACGCGCTCGATGTCGAAGAGCGGGGACACCAGCGAGATCGGCGGGAACATCGCGATCAGCAGCGACATGCCGATCAGCAGCCGCTTGCCGGGGAAGCGCAGCCGGGCGACGGCGTAGGCGGCCATGGTGCCGAGCACGACGGCGACGGTGGTCGCGATGACGGCGATGCCGACCGAGTTGAGCAGCGCCCGGGTGAACTCGGAGGTGCGGAAGATGCCGCGGTAGTTCTCCAGCGTCCAGCGGCGGGGCACGAAGTCGCCGTCGGTGAGGGTGCTCGGGTCCTTGAAGGAGAGCGCCGCGATCCACCAGACCGGGAACAGCGCGTAGAGCACGACGACGACGTTGACGATCGTCCACGCGGACCGGCGGCGGGTGTCGGCACTCATGCGCCCACCTCGCTTCGCCCGGCAGGGGCATTCGCCCGCACGCGCCCGTCGGTGGCTCGCCCACTTCGTTCACTCATCGGCGCTCCTCCCCGGCGCCCGGCGCCGCCGCGCCGAACACCCGGACGAAGACGAGGGCGACGGCCGCCACGCAGAGGAAGATGAGGACCGAGATCGCCGAGCCGATGCCGAGGTTGAGTGCGGTGAACAGGTTGTCGTAGCCGAGGATCGAGACCGAGCCGGTGTCGTTGGAGCCGCCGGTCAGCACGTAGATGTCGTCGAAGACGCGGAACGCATCGAGCGTGCGGAACAGCAGCGCCACGAGGATCGCCGGTTTCATCAGCGGCAGGACGACGAGGCGCAGGCGCTGGGCCGGGCCCGCGCCGTCCACCTGGGCGGCGCGCAGCGTCTCCTCGGGCACCAGGGCGAGGCCCGCGAGCAGCAGGAGCGCCATGAACGGCGTCGTCTTCCACACCTCCGCGAGGATGATCAGACCGATCGCCTGCCAGTGGTCGGTGAGCGGCGCGCTGCCGGCCGGTAGCAGGGCGGCCAGGTAGCCGGTGCCCGGCGTCCAGGCGTACTGCCACGAGTACGCGGCGACGACCGTCACGATGCCGTACGGCACGAGGACGGCGGTGCGGACGGTGCCTCGCCACAGGACCGTCCGGTGCATCACCAGGGCGAGCGCGAGGCCGAGCGCGAGCTCGACCGTCACGGAGACGACGGTGATCACGACCGTCACCCACAGCGCCTGCCACCAGTACGGACTCGACAGCACGGCGGCGTAGTTGTCGAACCAGACGAAGCGGGCGTGCTGAGGGAAGCGCAGGTCGTAGCGCTGGAGCGAGAGGTAGACGGCGTAGCCGACCGGGTAGGCCGTGACCGCCGTCATCACGAGGACGGCGGGGGCGCACAGCAGCCAGCCGAGGCGGCGCTCCTCGCGGGAGCCGGCGGACGCCTTGGCCGCGGTGACCGTCGGTGCGGCGGTCGTCGGTGCGGCGGTCGTCGGTGCGCTCACGGGATCAGCCCCTTCGAGCCGAGTGCGTCCTTGATCTGGCCGGACAGGTCGGCGACGGTGCGTTCCGGGTCCACGGCGGACGGCGGCGACAGCGCGTGGGCGACGGCGATCGAGACGTTCTGGTAGGCGGGCGTCTGCGGGCGCAGCGAAGCGTTGTCGAGGGCGGTGAGGACGTCGGCGGCGAAGGGGTAGCTGTCGGTCAGCTCCGGCGTGGTGTACAGGCTCCGGAGGGAGGGCGGCAGGCCGCCCTTGAGCGCGTTGACGAGCTGGTTGTCGCGGTTGCGCAGGCAGAGCGTCGCCTCGTGGGCGAGGTCCGGGTGGTGGCTGTAGGCGCCGACGGCGAGGTCGATGCCGCCGATCGTGACGGCGGCCGGGCGGTCCGGGGTGACGGCTGGGTAGGGCGCCCAGCGGAAGTGGGGGAAGAGGTCGGGCCGGTCGGCCTTCATCGCCGGGTAGACGAACGGGTAGTTGACCTCGAAGGCCGCGGCACCGGACTCCACGGCGAGCCGGTTCTGGTCCTCCACCTGGTTGGCGAGCGACGGGTCGGCGGCGGGGGAGCGGGCGAGGTCGCGGATGACGCCGGCCGCGGTGACGGCGGGCGGCCCGAGCGCGGGCGCGCTCGCGTCCGGGGTGAGGACCGAGCCGCCGGCGCTGCTCACGAGGGTGTTGAACCAGACGGTCAGGCCCTCGTACTGGGCGCCCTGCACCTCGACGTGGTGCGGCTTGCCCTGCTTGGCGAGGGCGTCCGCCTGCGCGAGCAGCTCGGTCCACGTGCGGGGCGGGGTCGGGGTCAGGTCGTCGCGGTACCAGAGGAGTTGGGTGTTGGAGTTGTACGGTGCGGCGTAGAGGCGGTCCTTCCAGGTCGCCGTCCTCAGCGCGGCGGGGAGGGTGTCGGCGGTGACCTCGTCCTTCTGCGCACCCGTCCACTCACGGATCCAGCCCGCCTCCGCGAACTCCGGTGCCCACGTGACGTCCAGCCCCATGATGTCCACGCCCGCGTCGTGCGCGGCGAGCCGGCGGACGAGCTGCTGGCGCTGGCCGTCGGCGGTGCGTGGGAGCTTGTCGTACCGGATGGTGTAGCGCCCGCCGGAGACCCGGCTGCAGGCGTCGGCGGCCTGTTGGAGGGCGCCGGAGTCGTCCGGGAAGTTGTACCAGTCGAGCGTCGCCGGGCCGGTGGTGGCGCTGCCGGTACCGCCGCAGGCGGTCAGCAGGAACGCGAGCAGCACCGACCGCGGCCGTGGGCACCGGCGTTTCGGCATGTCACTCCCGGAACTCCCGGACGCCCCGGGCTCGACGGCTCGTGTCCCGCCACGCTAGGGCAATGAACGTGCACGGACGAGGACTTCGCCGCCGTGGCGCCGCCCGGCGGTTGTGCGGCGGCAGTCCGCGCGCCCCGCTGAGTACGATGTGCCCCCAACGGGTCGAGCGTTCACGGGGGACGGTATGGCGGAGTTCGCGGCTTTCGGGTGTGAGGCGTGCTGCGCCGAGGACGCGCTGGCGGCGCGGGAGCACCACCACAGCCACAGCGGGGTCCGGACCGAGAAGATGATCCAGGACGATTCGCACTTCATCGTCTCCGTCAAGCGCTGCCGGCTCTGCTCGCAGGCCTTCGTGAGCGTCTTCACCGAGTACGTCGACTGGGCCGCGTCCAACGACGCCCAGTACCAAACGGTGCTCCCCGTCACGGACGCCGAGGCCGCCGACCTGATGGAGGGCCGCCTGACCCCGCACCAGGCCGGCGCCCTGGGCCGCGGCCGCCGCCACCTGCAGAGCGACTGGCCGAGCGACGCCGGGGAACCCACCGTGTACTGGAGCAGCGGGACGTTCGAGGTGCGGGAGGGGTACTGACGCGCTCAGCGCTCCAGGGCCGCTTCGGCCGCCTCTCGGACGTCGGGGTGGGGGTCGGTGGCGAGGGCCGTGAGGAGGTCGCGGGTGCCAGGGGTGGACCAGCCGCAGACGGCCCATACGAGCGCCTCGCGGACCACCGGGGCCGGGTGGGTGGCCAGGTGGGCCAGGCGGTCGACGGGGCCCCGGCGGCGCAGGGAGAACCAGTCGAGGGCGGCGCGCAGTTCGGCCGCGTCGCCCGGGGTGCCGGCGGCGTCGACGCGGGCCAGCAGGACGCGGACGGGCGGGGGTGGGCCGTCCAGGGGGTGCGGGTGGCGTTCGCGCAGGCGGCGGCTGCCGTACTCGCCGCGGATCCGGCAGCCGAAGCACGTGCAGGGGCGGGTGCCGTGGGCGTTCGGGAGGTAGCGCCAGCCGGTGACCTGCGGGGCGGTGCGGATCCGGTGGATCTCGCGGGAGGCCACGGCGCGGGGGAGGAAGACCTCCCAGCCGCGCGGGTCCGGCAGCGCGCGGATCCGGTGCACCGCCTCGGCGGCCGTCATCGGGCGCTGGGCGTCCTTGGCGCGGTCCCGGTAGTGGCCGGCCAGGACCGGCTCGTCGTCGGGCAGGCGGACGTGCACCGCGACGAGCCCGCCGCGGGTGCCGAACCGGGCCAGCTCGCGCAGCCACTGGTGGGTCAGGGTGTACGAGGGCAGGACGGGGAAGCAGTACACGCCGCGCCCGCCGCCCTGGCCGCGGCTGTCCGCGCGGATGCCGGCGCGGCGGACCCGGGGTGCGTCCGCGGTCGAGGTCAGGTGCACGAACATCGCCATGGGGCGGCATCGTAGCGACCGGCCCCGGTCGGTTCGAACGGATTACGGCCGGGCGGTGCGCCGGTCGATCAGGGCCGCCAGGCCGTCCAGGATCCGGGCGAGGCCGAAGTCCAGGGCGTTGTCCCGGCCGCCCGGTTCGGCCATCGCGGCGGCGAGGGCGGGGTAGTCCTCGGCGTGCTGCTGGACCAGCGCGCCGAGGACGGTCAGGAGTCGGGCCTCGGGGGAGCCCTCCGCCCCGGCGGCGCGCGCCTGCTGGACGATGCCGCGGACGTGTCCGGCGAGCAGGACGGCGGCGTCCATGCGCTCGGCACCGGTCAGGCCGTGGCCGTCGAGGGCGGACACGACCCGCTCCAGCCACGCGAGTTCGTTCGGACCCATCAGGCGGGGTCCGACGGTGGCGTCGAGCAGCCACGGGTGTGCGGTGAACGCCTGTGTCAACTCCCTTGCCCAGGCGGTGAGGTGGTCCCGCCAGTGGCCGTCCGCCGGTGCGGCCGGCGGCCCGGCGACGGCGAACTCGACCATCAGCGCGACCAGTTCGGCTTTGCCGGGGACGTACCGGTAGAGCGCCATCTTCGTGTAGTCGAGCAGCCCGGCGACGCGCTGCATCGAGACGGAGCCGAGGCCCTCCGCGTCCGCGACCTCGATGCCCGCCGCGGCGATCCGTTCCAGGCTGAGGGCCGGCTTCGGCCCGCGTGTGGGCCTGGCCGGCGGGCCCCAGAGGAGCCGGACGGTGTCGTTCGCCGGCTCGTCCACGTCTGCCGCCACGTCCGCTCCTCGGGCTCTTGCGTTCGGAATCAACTGTGTCTACCGTACACAGCAATGTGACTGTGTCCGATGGACGCAGTTTTGGACTCGTTCCGGACGGAGTGGTTTCCCGTGAGCACCAAGGTCCTGATCTCGGGTGCGAGCATCGCCGGCCCCGCCCTCGCCCACTGGCTCGGTCGGTACGGTTTCGACGTCACCGTCGTCGAGCTGGCCCCCGCGCTGCGCGGCGGCGGGCAGGCCGTCGACTTCCGTGGCACCACCCACCTGACCGTGCTGGAGCGGATGGGCCTGCTCGACGAACTGCGCACGCTCGGCACCGGCGGCAGTCCGATCACCTTCGTCGGCCCGGACGGGCGCAGGCTCCTCCACCTTCCCGCCGAGTTCGCGGGCGGCGACGTGGAGGTCCCGCGCGGCGAGCTGGCCCAGCTGCTGCACCGGCGCAGCGCCGACCGCGCCGAGTACGTCTTCGGCGACTCGATCACCGCGCTGGAGCAGACGCCGCGCGGGGTCCGGGTGGCCTTCCGGCACGGCGCCGAGCGCGAGTTCGACCTGGTGATCGGCGCCGACGGGCTGCACTCCAACGTCCGGCGCCTCGCTTTCGGCCCCGAGGAGCGGTACGTGCGCCACCTCGGCTACTACGCGGCCACCTGGCAGTTGCCCAACGACACCGGTCTGGCGCCCGGTTCGCTCGGGCTGAACGTGCCCGGCCGGCTCGCGGCGGTCGGTGCCGACCACCGCGACCCGGCCCGGGCCGGCGCCTTCTTCCTCTTCGCGTCCGCCGAACTCGCCCACGACCGCCACGACCCGGGGCAGCAGAAGGAACTCGTCCGCTCCGCGTTCGAGGGCCTCGGATGGGAGGTGCCCCGGCTCCTGGAGAGCCTGCGAGCCGCGCCCGAGCTGTACTTCGACTCGATCAGCCGGGCCGATGTCCCCGCGTGGTCGGCCGGCCGGATCGCCCTGCTCGGCGACGCGGCCTGCGGCGCCACCATCGGCGGCATGGGCACCGGCACCGCCGTCGTGGCCGCGTACGTCCTCGCGGGCGAGCTGGCGCGGGCGCGCGGCGACCACCGCGTCGCCTTCGCCCGCTACGAGCGCCTGCTGCGCGGCTACGCCCAGGGGTGCCAGAAGGGCGGGGACCGCACGGGCCCGTTCCTGGCTCCGCGCACCGCCGCCGGCTTGCGGGTGCGCAACGCGCTGCTGAACCGGCGGTGGGTGCTGGACCGGATGCTGGCGCTGGGCAAGCAGGTCAGCAGTGTCGAGCTGCCGCACTACGAGGCAGAGTTGGCGGGCCGGCGGTGAGGGTGGCCGGCGGAGAGGTGGTCAGTGCGGCGGTGTGATGCGGGTGCCGTTGTCCAGGACGGCTTCGACCTGGGCGGTCGTGGGGGCCGGGCGTTCGACGGCGAGGGTGTGGTCCGGGGCGGGGCGGTCGGCGGACCAGTCGGGGCCCTTGACGGTGAGCCGGGTGACGCGGCGGCTGCCGGCGGCGAGCAGGAACCCGGTGCCCTGCGGGGAGCGCCACCACGTGGAGCCGACGGTGTCCTGCTCGAAGCGGCTGCACGCTCGGCCCCGGCCGCCGCCGGTGCGCTGGGGGCTGCGGGCCGCCGGCAGCAGGACGGTGGTGACGGCGCTGCCGTCGCCGTTCCAGCGGTCGGCGCGCAGGCACATCCACGCCGCGGTGCCCGCGTTCTGCGGTAGGGACTGGACGGCGAACGCCCAGAGTTCGAGCTGCTTGACGCCGGGTGTGCCGTCCGGAACGGCACACCCGGCGTGGGCCCAGGCGACGAGCGCGTCCGGGCCGGTGGCCTCGCGCGGTGTGCGCGCGGGGCCGGGACCGCCGGTGGGGGCGCCCTGGGTGGGCGGCGGGGTGTAGGTGAGGTGGGCGGGCACCAGGCCGCCGACGTCGGCGAGCAGGAAGGCGTGTTTCTCGGCGACCACGGGGGAGGAGCGCAACTGGAGCACGGTGGCACCCTGGCAATCGGCGAGGGCGCCGGTCGGGGCCGCCGAGGTGACGCCGTCCGGGTGGTCCAACGCGCTTGCGGGGGCGTCGGGTTGGTCGATCCGCCGGGTTTCGGCGGAGTCCACCCAGGGCGCCAGGAGGTAGCGGGCGGCGGTGCCCTGGCGGCGCAGCACGACGGCGCCCGCCGTCGTCACGTCGGAGTCGTCGGCGCGGGCGAGGTCCAGGCCGCCGCCGGGCCCGTCGGTGTAGCGGGCGAGGTGCGGGCCGTCGTACAGGACGACGACGGCGGTGCCGTCCACCGTGCCGGCGAACAGCAGGCTCGGCGCGGTGACGGGCGGTGTGGCGTCCGTGCCGGGCTCGGCGCGGGTCCGGGCGCCGGGGTGGGTCCAGGCGGCGAGGGCGCGGCCGAGCAGGGCGTCGTCGTCGCGGCGGTCGCCGCGAGCGGGCCAGGCGGTGAAGTCGAGCCGGGCGGTGTGCTGCCACCGGTCGGCCGGGACGTGGACGAGCTTGGCCGGGTCGACGACCGAGCCCGCCGGGGCGAGGACCAGCGGGCGGCTCGGCGTGGTGGCGCCGGGGCCGCCGCCGAGGACGGCCACGGTGGTGGTGAGGCCGAGGACGGCCACGGCGAGCGCTGCGGTGCGGGTGCGCCGGCGGCGCAGCAGGTCGGTGGCCTGGACGCGGACGGCGCACGGGTCGAAGGCGGGCGGTTCCGTGTCCGCGGGCAGGCCGGCGACGGCCTCGATCGCACCCTCCGGGCGCTCGACTCCCGCCCGGCGCAGGACTTCCGCCACGCGCTCCGGCGTGAGCCCCTCGACCGCGCGCAGGGCGAACGCCACCCGCGCCGGCGCGTCGAGCCCGGCGAGCGCCCGGTCCAGTTCCGCGTCCTCCTCGTCGCCGTGCGGGGTGAACAGCCGCAGTCCCCACGCACGGGGCGCCAGCAGCCGGTGGGCGGGGCGCGGGCGGAGGGCGGCGAGCAGGACGCGGTGGCGGAGCTCGTCGTAGACGGGGTCGTCGACGACGCCCTCCGTCGGGCCGGCGCGCCGGGTCCAGCGGGACGGCAGCGCTTGCTGGACGGCGGCGTGCGCGGCGAGCACCCGGCTGTGCCGGTCGCGGTCGGCGGGCAGGGCGAGGTAGGCGAGCCGGGCCAGCCGCCGGTAGTGGCGCACCAGGGCGGCCTCGGCCTGCGCCACCGGGTGCCGGGACGGCTGCGCGGCGGTGTCTGGCGGTCCTGCCAACGGGCCCTCCCCGGAGCGGTGGTCGTGTCGTGGTGGACGGTCCAACGAGTCGATCACGTGTTGGTTGCGCCGTTCGGGCAGGCGGATCGGTGTGCGGGGTCCGGGGAGGGGGTCCGGCCCGCAACCGTCACCACCGCGTCCGGGCCGAGGGCCGTAGGTCCCACCCGTTCAGCCCCTTGGCCCCTGGCGATCGCCGCCGTCGGGGGCCATGCTGCGGGTACCGGCCGGAAGGACCGTCCGGAGGAACCCGTTGGACGAGGTGAACCGGCGTTGCGGCATGCCACCGTCGAATCCGTGATGACCAGCCCGGTGGTCCGGGTCGCGCCCGAGACCGGCTTCCGGGAGATCGTCGCGCTGCTGACCGACTACGACATCACCGGCGTGCCGGTGGTCGACGCCGAGGGCCGGCCCCTGGGCGTCGTCTCGGAGGCGGACCTGCTGCGCACCCTCGCCGCCCAGGAGGACACCGGCAGCCTGCTGCCCGCACCGGAGTCGGCGCAGGTGGGACCCGGCGGTACCGCCACGGCGGCGGACCTGATGACGACGCAGCCGGTCTGCACGACGCCCGGCACCAGCGTCGTCGCGGCGGCCCGGCTGATGAGCCGGCACGGGCTGAAGCGCCTGCCGGTGCTGGACGAGGACGGCAGGGTGATCGGCATGGTGAGCCGCGGGGACCTCCTTCGGGTGTTCCTGCGCGAGGACCGGGTGATCCGGCGCGAGATCGTCGAGGAGGTGCTCGGGCGGATCGACGGTGTCAGCCCGGCCGAGATCGGCGTGGAGGTGGACCAGGGCCGGGTGGTGCTCAGCGGCACGGTGCCCGAGCCGCACCTCGTGCCGATCGTGCTGAACCTGTGCCGCTCGGTGGACGGCGTGGTGTCGGTCACCGACCGGCTCGACTCCGGGGGCGCGACCGCCACCATCGGTTGATGGTTCGCCGTCAACCCCAGGTGGGAAAGCTGGAGTTGTCGGTGCCCGTGGGAAGGGCCCGGATGGCCAGGTCCACCTCCGCATACTGCGGAGCGTATCGGGTAACTCACTCTGTGTGCCCGGCGGGCAGGACTGCCGGGTCGGCGGAGCACCGGGGAGGCAGCCGTGGCAGTCGTGTTCGACGCGGACTTCACTTCGACCAGGCAGTGGATCGCCGGGCGCAGCAGCGCGTATCCCCGGATGGGGCCGACGAACCGGAGCGACCACAAACTCGACTACCTCAGCCGCTCGTACTGCCCGGGGGGCGTGTTCACGGCCACCCGTCGGCACACCGGTGGGCTGTGGACGTGCAGCCTGCTGACCACGGAGGGCAGCCCCGAGGGCTTCCAGGTCCGCACCGGGGACGAGCTGTCGGCGCTCGTCACGCTGCCCGTCGACGTCGGCGCGTGGCCGGCGATCTGGACCTGGCGGGACGGCGGCAACGAGGTGGACGTCTTCGAGTACCACCCGGACCACCCGGACCTCCTGGAGCTCTCCAACCACGTCCGCGGCGGGTTCCGGTACTGGCACGGCGAGGGCAGCGGCATCGGCCCGGGTGCGACCTTCGGGCTGCGCGTGATGCTCGGCGCGCACTCGGTGGACTGGTACGTCGGGGACGAGCTCGTGTACGCGGACCTGCACGGGGTCGGGGCGGGCTGGCACGCGTACCTGATCGTCAACCTGTCGGTCGCGGACGGGGTGTACCACGACCGGCCGGCGATCGGCGGGCCGGACCGTCTCAGCTGGGTGTGCCACAGCCTGACCGTGGAGAGATGAGCCCCGGGGTGTCCGGGGCGCTCGGGGTGTTCAGGCCGGTCGGGGTGTTCAGGCCGGCCGGTGTTCGGGCGGGAACGTCGCGGTGATCGGACCGCGCGGGCCCGAGCGCTGGAACCAGACGACCCGGCGGTGCGGGCCGATGTGCGCGGGGTGCGTCACGTAGAGGTCGTCGCGCGGGGCGGTCTCGTTGCCCGGCGCCAGGGCCGCGTCCACGGCGTCGGCGGCGATCGCGTCCAGCAGGGCGCGGGCGGTGGCCTCGGCGGCGGCCGGGGCGATGGCGAGTGCGGTGAGCTCGGCCCACAGCGCGGCGGAGACGTAGGAGATCGGGGAGTGGCCGAGCGCGGGGTGCGGGCGGCCGTCCGCGTGGTGGCGGAGCACCCCTGCGGCGACGAGCTGCTCGGCGGAGCGCTCGCCGGCCGGTGTGTGGTGGTCCATGGGCCGAACGCTACCCCGGCCCGGAGCGACGGTGGCGACGGAACGTTTTCTCACGCTTTCCTCAGCGCACTTCGGGGGTCCGCGGGCGCACGATGGTGGTACTGGCGACAGTCACCTCGACAGGCCCGCCGCGGCCGGAGGAGGAGGTCCCGATGAGGCACTGGCACGGGTACGTGCACCACGGGCCGGGCGGCTGGGGCATCGGCCTGATGGTGCTCGTGATGCTGCTGGTCCTGGCGTTGCTGGTGCTCGCCGCCGTCGCCCTGTCCCGCTACGTCTCGCGCTCCCACCGGCCGCTACCGCAGGGCCCGGCCGCCGCGGGACCGCCGCGGGCGGGGATGGCGGGGCCGACCCCGGAGCAGCTGCTCGCGGAGCGGTTCGCCCGCGGGGAGATCGACGCGGACGAGTACCGGCTCAGACTCGACACGCTGCGGTCCGCGAACGGGCCGGGGCCGGGCGGGTGAGGGGCCTCGGTGCGGGACGGAGCGCGGCCGGGGCCCGCCGCATCGGGGGTGTGCGGCGGGCCCCGGGGGCTCCGTGGCGGCGGTTCGCCGCGGCCGTCCGGCACCGTGATCGGGTGATCGGGCGACGGTCGGACGGCTACTCGACGACGAGTTCGACCGGGATGTTGCCCCGGGTGGCGCGGGAGTACGGGCAGACCTCGTGCGCCTGCTTGACCAGCAGCTCGCCGTTCTCGCCCGCGAGCGACTCGGGCAGCTCGACGCGCAGCACGACGGAGAGGCCGAAGCCGGCGCCGTCCTTGCCGATGGAGACCTCGGCGGTCACCGAGACCTCGCTGGTGTCGACCCGGGCCTGTCGGCCGACCAGGCCCAGCGCGCTGGCGAAGCAGGCCGCGTAGCCGGCGGCGAACAGCTGCTCCGGGTTGGTGCCCTGTCCGCTGCCGCCGAGCGCGGGCGGCATCGCCAGGGCGAGGTCCAGCTGCCCGTCGGAGCTGACGGCGCGGCCCTCACGGCCGTTCGCGGTGGCGGCTGCGGTGTAGAGCGCGTCCATGGTGCGTTCCCTTCTGCTGTTCCTGCTTCGGTCCCGCTGCGACGTTCCGCTGCGGTGTCCTGCCGACGACAAGTAGAGCACGCAATTCAATTGCGCACAACTAAATCGCGGGAACCCGATCGGTACGATGGGTGCATGACCACGCCTCCCGGACACCCCGTCGCGTCGGACGAGCGTCTGCTCCGTCTCGACCAGCAGATCTGTTTCTCGCTGAACGCGGCCTCCCGCGCCTTCGGCGGCGTCTACCGGGTGCTGCTCAAGGACCTCGGGCTCACCTACCCGCAGTACCTCGTCATGCTGGTCCTGTGGGAGGACGGCGAACTGCCGGTCAAGCGGATCGGCGAGCGCCTGCGACTGGACTCCGGCACGCTGTCGCCGCTGCTCAAGCGGCTGGAGGCGGCCGGCCTGGTGCACCGCGAGCGCAGTCCGGAGGACGAGCGGTCGGTGACCGTCGCGCTCACCCCGGCGGGCGTCGCGCTGCGCGAGCGTGCCGGACAGGTGCCGCGCCGGCTGCTCACCGCGACCGGGATGCCCGTCGAGGACCTCGCCGCACTGCGCGTCCTGCTGGACCAGGTCACCGCGGCGCTGGACTCGGCGGCGGTCGAGCCGGTCGAGTAGGTCCGGCCCGGTACGGTCGGCCGAGTGGGTCCGGTGCGGCCGGTCGAGTGGGCCCGCGCGCCGCGGGTCAAGTCGGCGAACCCTTGAGTGTGATCTGCATCACTGCCCCGTCCGGCCTGTAGCCCGGACGGGCCGGAACCGGCAGGTCAGCGCGGGTGTCCGGAAGTGAACGGAAGCGGTCGATTATTGCCCGCCGCTTCGGGTCAACAACCCGCTGCTCCGGGACGGTTACACCACGAGCCCCCCGCGGGGCAGTCGGCGTGCCAACCGGTGGGCCGGCCAACCGACTCACCGAAAAGGGGAAGCGCGTGCCGACCACCCCCGGGCCGGGCGAGGAGCACGACGTGCGGACGGACCCGCTCGACGGCCTGCCGGCCGACTTCGAGGCCTTCTTCACCCGCGAGAACCCCGGCTACCTCCGGTACGCGCAGCAGCGGCTGCGCCACCGCGAGGACGCGCAGGACGCCGTCCAGAACGCCGGTGCCGTGCTCTACCAGAACTGGCGCAGGGCCCTGGCCAGCGCTGATCCGCAGGCCTTCGCGTTCAAGGTCCTCAAGGACGCGATCGTCGACGTCCTGCGCGAGCGCCACCGCGCCGAGCGCAAGCGGCTCCGGGTGATCGCCCAGCGGCGCCCGGACACCAGCCAGGACGAGCTGGAGGAGCTCGCCGAACTCGACGCCCTGGACTGGGCGATGGACGAACTCGCGCGCAGCGCCCCGGTCCAGGCCGACGTCGTCCGGCTGCGCCAGGCTGGCCTCTCCTACCCGGACATCGGTCGCGCGCTCGGCATCGCGCACACCACCGCCCGCACCTACTACAGCCTCGGGCGGCGGCACCTGGAATACCTGCTGGAGCACGCGAGCGGCGGCGAGTCGGGCGAAGGACGGGCGGCGGAATGAACCTCGGCGACCTGCTGCGGGCTGACTCCGCCGGGCTGGAGCGGGAGTTCCGTGACCACGACCCGGCGGACTTCACCCGGCGCCTCGCCGGCCGGCTCGCGGCCGACGGCCCGGAGGGCGGGCGCCCGCCCTCCGAGCGGCCGGCGGGCGCGGGCCGGGACCGCACCGTCCGCCCGGTCGGCAGTCGTCGCAGCGGGGCGGCCCGCCGGGACGGTGCGGGGCGGGCCGAACTCCGGCGCGACCTCAGGCACTTGTGCTGGGGCGTGGCGGGCACGGTCGAGCCGTGCGAACTCGCGCTGGACCTGGAGCTCGCCGAGAAGGCGGCCTTCCGGACCCTCGGCTGCTTGCTCTACGGCATGGACCGCACCGCCGACGCCGTGTTCTGGTGGCGGATCGCCGCGCAGTACGGCGACCAACTCGCCGTCCACTGCCTGGCGGTGCACTACGCGGCTGAGGGTGAGGACGGCGACGCGGCGCGCTGGGCCGTCCAGGCGCAGGACCTCAGCGCCCCCGGCCGGCTGCCCGCACTCGCCCCCGACGTGCGGCCGGACGGGGCCGCGGAGCTGGTGCGGCTGCTGGCGGAACGTTTCGACGGTGAGATCGTGCTGACGCTCCGGGAGATACCGGCCGCGGTGGGCCCCCGAGCGGACGACGGCCGGCTGGGCGTGCGTGCGGTGCGGGGGAGGGGGCCGGTACGGATCCGTTGACGCCGACGGCAACGGCCCCTGCTCCCGCGCGCGTTGCGGGGAGCAGGGGCCGTTGCCGCGGCAGGGGTGGCTAGCCCTTCTTCGAGATGAAGTCGAACAGGCCGGCCGCCACGTCGTCCAGGTACGGACCGGCCTGGTACTTCAGCGCGTCGTTGCCGACCGACACGTTGCTGACCAGGGCCGGCTTGCCGTCCTTGGTCGACAGCCAGCCGCCGCCGCTCGAACCGCCGGTCATCGAGCAGCCGATCGCCAGCATCGGCGGGCGCGACGGGTCGAAGGACATCCGGGACGGCTTGCCGCCCTGGCAGTGGTTCAGCTCCAGCCCGTCGAACGGGGGAGCGGCCGGGTAGCCGTAGTTGGTGATGCCGAGCTGGTCGCGCGGGGCGTTGAACCAGACCGGCACCGCGCCGCCGACCGTCTCCTCCAGCGACTTGCCCGTGTCGTTCTCCGGCTTCACCCGCAGGATCGCGAAGTCGTACTGCGCCGCCGGGCCGACCTCGCCGCCCTCGGCCGCCCAGACCGGGGAGGTCACGTGGTTGACGGCGCCCCACTCGCCGTACGGCGCGTACTGCGAGACGTCGGTCGGACGCTTGCCGCCGCTGACGGCGCCGCCCGCGTTGAAGTCCGGGATGAAGACGATGTTGTTGTTGAACGTGGAGCCCTTGCCCTGGTGGGCGCAGTGCCCGGCGGTCCACACCAGGTTGCTCTTGCCCGGGTGCGCCGGGTCGGCGACCACGGTGCCCGAACACACGTAGTGCTGGCCGAGCTTGCCCGGGTCGAGGGTCTCGGTGCCGGGCTTGTCGAAGAAGATCTTCCCGAACACGGCCAGGTTCTTGGCGTACGGGTGGGCGTCCGCCTGAGCCTCGACGCTCTGCGGCGGGGCGTCGTTGCCGCCGTCGGCGGGCGGCGGGGTGCTCGCGCCGGTGGGCTGCGCGGTCGGCTGCGGGGCCTGGGTGGGCTGGCCGGTGGGTGCGGCCGTCGGCGGCTTCAGCTGGTCGACCGGCTTGGCGGCGAGGAGCTTCTCGACGGTCCAGTAGCCCTTGGCGACGGCCGGGGCCGCGTAGTCCTTGGCCCACTTCTCCCAGTCGGCGGCCTTCCACTTCTTGAGGTCGTCGAGGTTGGCCGGCAGCCCGAGCCCGGGCGCCTTGCCGGTCGCGGCGGCGGTGGCCGCGGCGCTGGTGGCGGCCGCGGTCGCGGCCGTGGTGGCCGCCGCGTCGCTGGAGCCGTTGTCCGGCCCGCAGGCGGAGGTGGCGAGGAGCGTCAGCGTCAGCGCGGACGCCCCGAGGGCGGCGCGCACGGTGCGCTGGGTACGACGTATCGATGACATGGACGTTCGTGTCCCCCGTGGATGTCGGCCCGGCGTCGTAGCGGCAGCGCCGGGTATTGCGCAGAGGAGTATGTCATCAACCGTCAGACCCTCGCACATTCGGTCGAAGCGGTGGATACGGGCCACCTCGCGGCTCTTGGGGGAGCGGCGTCGTTCGGGAACGGCGGGTCTTCTCGGCCGGCCCGTGGCCGGCCTGGGGCAGTGGGACTCAGGCGAGGCCGGTGAGGGCGTCGCCGAGGTAGGTGGCGCCGAGGACGGCCAGGACCGTCGTCGTGATCGCGGTGTGGTGGGCGGCCATCCAGGCCTTCCACTCGCCCAGGGTGCGCGCGGAGCCGTCGCGGCCCAGGAGGTGTACCGCGAGCGGCAGCAGCGTGCACAGCGAGGCGACGAGCACCATCAACGTGGCGGCCACCGCCTTGCCCACGCCGCTCGTCGGGCTCGCGGCGATGGAGGCGGCGCCACCGACGGCCAGGACGGCGTCCTTCGGGCTCGCGGCGGCGAGGGCCGCCCCGAGACGGGCCGATCGACCCGCGGTGAAGCGGTGCACCGAAAGCATCCAGCCCGGCGGTGCGGTGACGTGGCCCTCGCGCGGCCGGTCCCGCCACTGCCTGAGCGCCAGCAGCACGAGCAGCGCGCCCAGCGCGAGCTTGAGCCAGGACGACCAGGTGGGCTCGCCGCCGGGGCCCAGCCTGCTGCCGCCCGTCACCACGACCGCCACGATCGCGCCCAGGGCGGCCGCTCGGCCCGCGGTCAGGGCGAGCGCGTTGGCGCGGCCGCGCGGGGCGGCCAGCATGAGGATCGCCGCGATCAGCGGCTGCGGGCCGATCGCGATGCCCGCGGCCGACGCCAGCATCGCACCGACTGCCTCACCCATCCCCGCTCCCGCTCTGGACGACGGGGTCCTCCTCCGTCCATGGTCCGCCCCCGGCCGCCGTCGGCACAACGTCGGCGCGGGCATGCGGAGGCGGCTCCCGTGTACGGCCGAGGGCCGTGGCACACGTGGTGCCACGGCCCTCGGGCGGTCGAGCGCGGGGATCAGTCGTTGCCCGACTCGATGGCCGCCTGGTCGAGCGCGGTGGCCTCGGCCGCGACCG
Source organism: Kitasatospora sp. NPDC048722 (assembly GCF_040650235.1). Lineage (NCBI taxonomy): Bacteria > Bacillati > Actinomycetota > Actinomycetes > Kitasatosporales > Streptomycetaceae > Kitasatospora > Kitasatospora sp. NPDC048722. The sequence continues at coordinate 46,863 of NZ_JBEZGX010000002.1, read as the reverse complement.
CCCCGGCCTCCTGGCTGGCCGCCGCGATCGGTGCCGCGCCGCCCGGGGCGAGCTCGCCGATCAGGCCGCTCCAGGGGGCGAGCTGACCGTGCGTGGCGTACTGCTCCAGCTTGCTGCGCGAGTCGGCGATGTCGAGGTTGCGCATGGTCAGCTGGCCGATGCGGTCGTCCGGGACGAACGCGGCGTCCACGCTGCGTTCCATCGACAGCTTCTCGGGGTGGTAGCTGAAGTTCGGGCCCTGGGTGTCGAGCACCGAGTAGTCCTGGCCGCGGCGCAGGCGCAGGGTCACGCTGCCGGTGACGGCCTGGCCGACCCACTTCTGCAGGCTGTCGCGCAGCATGAGCGCCTGCGGGTCGAACCAGCGGCCCTCGTACAGCAGCCGGCCGAGGCGGCGGCCCTGGGTGTGGTAGGTGGCGAGGGTGTCCTCGTTGTGGATCGCGTTGAGCAGCCGCTCGTAGGCGGTGTGCAGCAGCGCCATGCCGGGCGCCTCGTAGATGCCGCGGCTCTTGGCCTCGATGATGCGGTTTTCGATCTGGTCGGACATGCCGAGGCCGTGCCGGCCGCCGATGCGGTTGGCCTCGTGCACCAGCTCGACGTCGTCGGCGAACACCCGCCCGTTGATCCGCACCGGGCGGCCGAACTCGAACTCGACGGTGACGTCCTCGGCCGCGATGTCGACGGACTGGTCCCAGAACGGCACGCCCATGATCGGGGCGACGATCTCGATCGAGGCGTCCAGGTACTCCAGGCGCTTGGCCTCGTGGGTGGCGCCCCAGATGTTGGCGTCGGTGGAGTAGGCCTTCTCGGCGGAGTCGCGGTAGGGCAGGTCGCGCTCGGCGAGCCACTCGGACATCTCCTTGCGGCCGCCGAGCTCGGAGACGAACCGCTGGTCCAGCCACGGCTTGTAGATCCGCAGACTGGGGTTGGCGAGCAGGCCGTAGCGGTAGAACCGCTCGATGTCGTTGCCCTTGTAGGTGGAGCCGTCGCCCCAGATCGAGACCTCGTCCTCCTGCATGGCGCGCACCAGCAGGGTGCCCGTCACGGCCCGGCCGAGCGGGGTGGTGTTGAAGTACGTCTGCCCGGCGGAGCGGATGTGGAAGGCGCCGCACGCGAGCGCGGCCAGGCCCTCCTCGACCAGCGCGGCCCGGCAGTCCACGAGGCGGGCCTGCTCGGCGCCGTAGGCGCGGCCGCGCGCGGGCACGTCGGCGAGGTTCGGCTCGTCGTACTGGCCGATGTCGGCCGTGTACGCGTAGGGGACGGCGCCGTGCTCGCGCATCCACGCGACCGCGACGGAGGTGTCCAACCCACCGGAGAATGCGATGCCGATCCGTTCACCGACCGGCAGCTTGCTCAAGACCTTCGACATGCGTGCACCCCTGGACCCGCGGCGCGCGGGCCTTCGAACTAGCGACGTGTGGGACGTTTCGGCACTGGTGTCCGACACCGTCACCCTGGCATAGGTTTGCAGAGTAGCGCAAGACAATACGAAAGTGGCGGCCGGGCCCGCCCGGCGGACCGGTGCCGTCGGGCGGGGGCGTGGTGGTGGTCGGGCGGGGTCGCAGTGGTGGTCGGGATCGTGCGGGCGGTCGGGATCGCGCCGGCGCTCGCCGGTGTCAGGACTTGCGGCCGACGCCCGCGTACATCCAGCGGGTGGTGTTCGCGGTGGAGCCGTCCGGGCGCCAGAGCGGGACGAAGTCGACGCCGGGCTCCAGCAGCTCCCAGCCGTCGAAGAAGGCCTCGACCTCGGCCCGGCCGCGCCCGTTGATCTGGGACGTCGCGTTCTGCCAGGTCTTGCCGACCTCCTCGGCCCGCTGCGGGTTGCCCTCGGCGGTGCTGTGCGAGACCACCAGGTGGCTGCCCGGCGCGACTCTCTCGAGCACGGCCCGGACGGCGGACGTGGCCTGGGCGTCGTCGACGAAGTGCAGGACGGCGAGCAGGAGCACGGCGACGGGCTGCGACAGGTCGATCAAGGAGCGCAGTTCGGCGCGGTCCAGCAGTTCCTCGACGTCCCGGAGGTCACCGGTCAGGACGGTGGTGCTGCGGTTGTCCGCGAGCAGGGCCCGGCCGTGGGCGAGGACGATGGGGTCGTTGTCGATGTAGACGACGCGCGCGTCCGGGGCGAGCTCCTGGGCGACCTCGTGGACGTTGCCGCGGGCGGGCAGGCCGGAGCCGATGTCGATGAACTGCCGGACGCCGGCCTCGACGCAGAGCCGCACGGCGCGGCGCAGGAAGGCGCGGTTCTCGCGGGCCGCCTGCGGGATGTCGGGCGCTGCGGCGATGGCGTGCTCGGCCGCGGCCCGGTCCGAGGGGAAGTTGTCCTTGCCGCCGAGCCAGTAGTCGTAGATCCGCGCCGGGTGCGGGCGGTCCGTCCGGAGATCGGTCGGGACGTCCGTCCCACTGGTGCCGTCGGTGCTGAACATCCGGTCCCCTCCACTGTGCTGAGCGGCTGTCATCCGGCGGGGCGGTGCAGCCAATCGAACGTCCGCGCATGATAGCGGCCGGGCCGCGGTGGGAGGTGAACCGCGGGTGCCCGCCGACTACCTGGCGGCCGCGCGGTGGACGCGCCCGGGGGCGGCTCCGGCGGGTGCCCGGACGGCGCGCCTGCGCAGCCAGGGCCAGTGGGAGGCCAGCACGCCGAGGGCGAGGGCGATGAGGTGGCCCGCGTCGGCGAGTTCCTGGTCCACGGCCCAGGCCGCGGCGAGGGCGACGGCGAGCACGGGCAGGCCGTACCGGTGCAGGGGTTTGGGGCCGAGGGCGAGCAGGCAGGAGCCGGTGGCGACGAGCCCGTAGCTGATCCCGACGTCCCGGGCGCGGGAGAGCGCGCCCGGGATGCCGGTGGTGATCATGCCCCACATCGCGCCCTCGGTGAGCAGCGTGGCGCCGAGGTGCCCGAAGGCGAAGACCGCGCCCGCCCGGAGCGCGCCCCACCGCCACTCGGCGAGTCCGAGCACGGCGGCGACGGCGGCGATCCCGGCCCAGGCCGGGACGCCGTCCACCACGAGGCCGCTGGTGAACAGGGTCCACCACTTGCCGACCTCCATGTGGTGGACGTTGCTGCTGTTGTGCCGGACGAAGCGGGCCCGGCCGGCGTGGCTCTGGCTCGCGAGCCAGACGGCGGTCGCGGTCAGCAGCAGGACGTAGACGGTGGTCAGCCGCAGCCTCGCCAGCACGTGCAGCACCTTGTCGCCGCGGTCTTCCATCGTGCCTTCCGCCTTCGCCGTCCGACCGAAGCCCCGTGTCGGGCCCCTGCCGGTGTCCGGCAGTACGTCGGCAGCCTATCGGCGTGCGGAGGGTGCTCCGTCCCGTGCGGGCGGGATCGGTCAGGTCGCGAGGCCGGGGAGTACCTCGGCGTGCGGAAGACGGGCCAGCGCGGGGCCCGGCAGGATCAGCTTGCCCCGGCGCCGGCCGCTGCCGATGAGCACGTGCGGGGCCGAGGCCACGGCTCCGTCGATCAGCAGGGGCCAGTGGGCGGGCAGTCCGACGGGGGTGATGCCGCCGTACTCCATGCCCGTCTCGGCGACGGCGGTGTCCATCGGCGCGAACGACGCCTTGCGCGCCCCCAAATGCCTCCGCACCACCTGGTTGACGTCGAGCCGTGTGGTCGCGAGGACGACCGCGGCGGCCAGCGTGACCGCTCCGCCGCGCTTGGCGGCGACCACCACACAGTTCGCCGAGTATTCGAGCGGCGTCGCGTAGGTCTCGCAGAAGACGGCGGTGTCCGCCTTGTCGGGGTCGGTGTCCACGTACAGCACCGAGCGCGCCGCCTCGCGGCCGTCTTCGTGGGCGTCCCAGTTCTTCAGCGCGTCCGCGACGGGCGCGGCGAGTTCGTCGTGGACGTCCAGCGCGGCGCGGACGACGGGGAACCTGCCGAAGGGCGGGACGATCTGCTCGCTCATGGCCCGACCCTACCGAACCGCCGTCCGCGGGAGCGCAATCCGCTTCCGGGGACGGCAGTCCGGCGGGTGTGGAGCCGACAGCCGCCGAAGGCACGGAGCACTCCTGGCGGGGGCGGGCGAGGGCGGTCGACCGGTCCGCGTGCCCGGGTGCGCCCCGTCGGCTTTCAGCGCTCGATCAAGGTTCGGTAACCCGGCTTCCCGGGGGTGAGTCGGCCACCGGGCCGCTCGCTGGAGCGTTCCGGTGGCCGGGGGCGGGAGTGGTTGGTTGCTGGGTGTGGTTGCTGGATGACTCGCGGCGGTGATCCGCGGGGTGGTGATCAGGTGTCGGTGCGCTGGGCGAGGCAGAGGATGTTGCCCTCGCTGTCCTTGAACCAGGCGGCGCGGATGTCGTCGCGCTCGGCGACGCCGTCGACGGTCTTCAGGCCGGGGAAGTCGTACTCCTCGAACGTGACGCCGCGCTCGCGCAGGGCGGCCATCTCGCCGTCGAGGTCGCCGACCTTGAAGCTGGCGAGCGTGTGGGCGGACTGGCCGCCACTGGGGGTGTGGTAGATCGTGAACTCGGTGCCGCCACAATCACAGGTGAGCTGCTCCTCGTCCTCCCTGGTGAGCTTGAGGCCGAGGACGTCCGTGTAGAAGGCCTTGGCGCGGCCGAGGTCGGTGGCGGGGATGACTGCCTGCAGCGGTCCGTCTCCAAGCATGGTGGTTCGCCTCCTCCTGATTACCAGGCTAGGGAGGTGCGGGCGTGGCCGCGCGGCGGGCGGAGCGCCGCTGCGGGGGCGCGCGCGGGGTGTCGCCGGGAGGTCGCGCAGCGTGGGCGCGCACGTGCTCCGGTGACGCTCTACGCTGCCGGTGGCCACTCCGTCGGCACCCGTTCCAGGACACCCGCGCCGAACAGCTCGTACAGCGGCAGCGTCTCCAGGTGGACGTAGCCGATGTGGCAGTCGCACACCGGCAACGGGCAGGCGCGCGGGCGGAGTCGGGCGCGGTAGCTGCCGTCGTAGAGGTTCCCGAGGACGTCCCGGACGAAGTGGCAGCGGCGTACCGTGCCGTCGCCGTCCACCGAGAGCACGGACTCGCCCGTGCGGCAGGGGAGTCCGGCGCTAGGGTGCGCGTGCCTGCTGTAGCCGAAGTGCGGGTCGAGGGCGGCCCATTGCGCGGCCTCGGCGTCGGTGTACGTGCGGCCCTCGGCGGCGTTGATCCAGAGGTAGACGTGCGGGGCGAGCGCGGCGCGCAGGCGCCGCGCCTCGGCGAGGTGCTCGGGTCGGCCGACCACGCCGACGCTGTAGCGCGCGCCCAGTGCGTCCAGCTCGCGGCACTTGGCGAGGAAGCGGTCGTGGGTGACCTGGCCGGGGTGGAAGGTCACCCACAGGGCGAGGGTGCCGAGGTCGGCCCCGGCGAGCCAGTCGGTGCGGCAGCTGAGGTTCGTCTGGATCGCGACGCGGCGGACGTGCGGGAGTCGGCTCAGCTCGGCCAGCGCGCGGCGGTACCACGACCGCACGAGGCCCTCGCCCCACGGGGTGAACAGCAGTGACAGCGTGTCGCCGGTGCCCGCCCGCCCGGCGGCCCAGGCGGTGAACCGCTCCAACGCGGCGCGGTCGGCACGCAGTTGCTCGGGCGTGTCGCGCCGCTTGGCGAACGGGCAGTACGGGCAGTCGTAGTCGCAGGAGGCGAGCGGGCCACGGTAGAGGAGGGTCAGGTCCCGCGCGGAGTCGTCGGTGGAGTCCTCGGTGGGCGGTGGGGACGGCATTCCGAGGAAGGTCATTTCGCCTCGTAGTCGGCCATCAGCGCCCGGACCCCGGGCGAGAACAGCATCGGTCCGACGGCGTCCGAGTGCGCCAATCCCTCCGGGGTGAGCACCAGGCGCGCGCCGTCCTCGGCCAGCCAGCCGCGTTCGGCGAACTCGGCCAGCTCGGCGGGGAAGTCCTCGGCGGGCGTGCTGCCGAACCGGGCCAGGTAGTCGGCCAGCGGCATGCCCCCGGCCTGCAGCAGCGACTGGACGAGATGGCGGCGGCGCGGCTCGTCGCCGGTCATGGCGTGCCCGACCTCGGCCCGGTGGAAGTCCGCCGTGGCGACGTAGTCGTCGATGATGCCGCGCACCTCGGTCGCGTTGACCGCGTAGTCGAAGGAGTAGTGCACCCGTGACGTGTACGACCGCGCCCCGCAGCCGAGGCCGACCATGCCGTCGGTCTGGCACGCGTACTCGCTCACACCCGCCTGCGGGGAGGCGGCGCGGCGGAACATCCGCATCGACACCTGCTCGTAGCCGTGCGCGAGGAGGTGGTCCCGGCCGGTGCGGTAGAGCGTGAGCCGGCGGGCGTCCCAGGCGGAGAGGCTCTCCTGCTCGCCGCGCCGGGCCAGGCCGGTGAGCGGGCGGACGTACAGCGGGTAGAGGTACAGCTCCTCGGGCTGCCAGCCGAGCGCGGCGTCCAGCGAGTGCAGCCAACTGGCCTCGGTCTGACCGTCGATGCCGTAGATGAGGTCGATGTTGAGCACCGGGAAACCGGCCGCGCGGATCCGGCCGAGGGCCGCCTCGACCTCGGCGCGCTTCTGCGGGCGGACCGCCGATCGGGCCTCGGCGTCGACGAAGGACTGCACGCCCAGGCTCAGCCGGGTGGTGCCCCGGGCGGCCAGGACCTCCAGCCGGTCGGCCGTCGCGGTGGCGGGCGAGGCCTCCACGGACAGGGGTATCGCCCGCAGGTCGGCGCCCATGAGCCGCTCGGCGATGTCGCACAGCCGCTCCAGCTCGCCCGCCGTCAGGTACGTGGGCGTGCCGCCGCCGAACGCGGCCACCGCGAACCGGGCGTCGGCGTCCAGCGCCGCGCGGACCGCGCGGGCCTGGCGCTCCAGCGCGTCCAGGTACGCGGTGGTCAGGCCCTCCGGGCTGCCGATCCGGGTGAACAGGTTGCAGAAGCCGCAGCGCACCTCGCAGAACGGGATGTGCAGGTAGAGCGAGAGCGCGTGCTGCGCCTCGCCCGCCCACAGCTCGGCCAGCGCCGGGCGCTCGGGCAGCGGGCGGTACGCCGTCTTGTGCGGGTAGGCGTAGACGTACGACAGGTAGGGCGACTCGGTGCGTGGGGGTGCCGTCGTCATGCCGCGGGCTCCTCTGCGGTGGGCGTGCGGGGGGCCGCGGTGTGGTGGGGGAACGTTGGGTGCCGGGGGACCGCGGAGCAGCGCGGGATCGTGAAGTGGGCGTACGGGACCGTCCAGACCACCTCGTGGCCGATCCGGTGGCCGGTGTAGCCGTCCTCGCCGTACGCGGTGCCGTGGTCGGAGCAGACGATGGCGAAGCACGGGCGGCGGGCGCTCATCGCCGCGAACAGGCGGCCGATGTGGGCGTCCACGTACTCCAGCGCGGCGGCGTGGCTGGCGCGCGAGTCGCCGTGCTCGCGGGTGGCGCCTGGCAGGTGGAACCAGTTCGGCTGGTGCAGGGCCGAGACGTTCAGGAACAGGAACAGCGGCTGCCCGGCGGGCTGCTCGGCGACGACCCGCTCGGCCCGGGCGACCTGCGCCTCGAACGACGTGGGCGAGGGCACGCCCATCTCCGGCGCCCAGTGGCTCTCCTGGAACAGGCCGGGGAGCACCGAGCCGAGCGGGCCCTGCTTGTTGAAGAAGCCGACGCCGCCGATGCACACCGTCCGGTACCCGGCCGCGCCGAGCGCTGTCGGCAGGTCGGGGGCGTCGAAGACCCAGGTGCGCGGGGCGGTGCTCTCCGAGCCGGCGAAGCGGGCCGCGAACAGGCGCGGGTGCGGGCCGCCGGGCGCGGCAGGGGTGGGCAGGAAGCCGGCCAGGATCGCCTGGTGGGAGGCGTACGTGAAGCTGCCGGGCGCGTGGCGGCGCTCCCAGCGGCCGCCGGGCAGGTGCGCGGCCAGGTGCGGGATGCGGCCGGCGGCGGCGAGCTCCTCGGCGACGTCGAAGCGAAGGGTGTCGAGGGTGACGAGCAGGAGGTCGTGGGTGCCCACGACGGCGTTCATGTCGGGGCTCGCGTCGGGGGCTTCGACGGGCTGCGCGGCGGGGGGCACGGTGTGGTTCATGCGGGGCGTCCGGTGGTTCGTCGTTCTGTCGTTCCGGGGTGGGCGGCGGTCAGGGCGGCCAGCTGGGCGCCGTAGGTGTCGAGGCCCTCGGCGGGGCCGCCGGGCAGGCCGGTGAGATTGGGCAGGAGGTCGCCGAAGGCGTTGACCTCGCCGACCACGGCGCGCCGCCAGCCCGTGACGGGCAGGACGTCGACGCCGACCATCGGCGAGCGGGGGAAGCAGGCGGCGGCGCGCTCGGCCGTCTCCAGGAGGGTCGGCCAGGCGGGCCCGGCGGCCTCGCGGGCGAGGTCGAGGCTGCCCCGGGTACCGCCGAGGTGCAGGTTGGTCATCGGCTGGGCGCTGGTGCGCACCACGGCGTGGGTGGCCCGGCCGGCGACCACGACGACCCGCAGGTCCGCCGAGCGGCCGGACTGCGCCGCCTTCGGGACCCACTGTTCGACGTGCAGCCCGTCCGGTGCGAGCCGGTCGACGATCGCGGCCACCTCGGCCTCGCCGCGGTAGCGCCGCACGCGCAGCGAGTTGTGCAGCTCGCCGCCGGCCGGCTCGACGGACGTGGTGGCCTGCACCTGGCCGCGCGGGCCGAACTCCAGCGCCACCACCCCCGAGGCGGAGGAGCCGTGCGCGGGCTTGACGAAGACCCGGTGCAGGCCGGCCCCGTGCACGCGCTCGCGCAGTTCGCTCCAGTCCGCCAGCCCGGTGGTGTCGAGCGCCCGGGGCACCGGCACCCCGGCGACGGACAGCGCCGCGTGCGCCCGGCGTTTGTCGAACATGACGGCGATCTCCTCGGGATCGCCGAGCAGCCGCACGCCGGGTCGGGCGGCCAGGTCGCGCAGCGCGGTCATCACGCCCGCGTACCAGGCGGCCGTGCCCTCCACACGGGTGGGCGCGTAGGACGGGCCCAGCACCGGGCCGCGCAGGAGTTCGTCCACCGCCGGCTCCTCGCCGGGCGATTCGATCCGCAGCAGAGCGCCCTCGGGCAGCCGGTACCCGCCGCGCAGCACGTCCAGCCAGGGCAGGACGGCGGGCTCGGGCAGGCCGGCGGCCCGGGCCGCGGCGGCGAACAGCGTCACCCGCCGGTGGCCCGGATTGCCGAGGACGGTCAGCCGCGTCGTCATCGTGCCGTCACCCGCCCGCTCACTCGGCGACCGCGACATAGCGGTCGTCCGGGTCCTCGTCCGCGTCCTCGGGGTCGCTGAGGTCGATCTCGACGCCGGGGAGGGCCTGGCGCAGGCGCTGCTGCATCTCGTCGGTGAGGTAGTGGTGGTGCAGGTCGAGGGTGCGGAGGTGGGTGAGCGGCTGGCCCTCCAGGAGGGCGCCCGCGCCGTCGTCGGAGAGCACGCCCATCGACAGGTCGAGCGTTTCGAGCCGGGCCACGACGGGTGCGTGTGCGACGGCCGCGGCGATCTCGTCCTGGAACTCGCTGTTGGCCAGGCCGAGGTGGCGCAGCGCCGGCAGCCGCGTGCCGTCGAGGAAGGGTGCGAGGTCGTCGAGGGTCGCGTCGCCGCCGTACTCGTCCGCGCCGAGCCAGAGCACCAGGCGCTCCAGCGCGGGCAGTTCGGAGGCGGCCACGGCGCGCACGACCTCGGCGGGCAGACCGCCGGCCTCGAAGCGCAGGGACCGGAGCCGGTCGTGGCGCACCGGTGTGAGCTCCAGGTCGGTGCCGCCGCGCACGGTGAGCTCGGTGAGCGCGGGGAGCGCCGTCAGCAGCGGGGTGACGTCGCTCATCTCCAGCCAGGAGATCTCGCACTCGTCGTACGTGACGTCGCCGAGGAAGAGCGCCTCCAGGGCGGGCAGGCGCTCGGCGGCGTCGGCGAGGAGGCCGACGGCCTCCTTGACGGGTTCGTAGTCCCGCTGCCACCAGGAACCGATCACCAGCGCCCGGACGGCAGCCGGGTCGACGGCGGCGAGGAACGCCTCCCAGAGGGCGGCGAAGTCGTGCGGGGCGTCGTACTCCAGGGAGAGCCGCCACGCGACGGTGCCGGCGGCGGGCCGCTTCGCGGCGCCGGGGTCGAAGTCGTGGATCGGCAGCTCGTGGAAGCGCCTGGGGTGGTGGTCGACGGTCATGGCCGCTCCTGGCGGGGTCGGGTGGTGGAGGGTGGGGGGTGACGGCTGCTCGGACGCGGCTGCTCGGACGCGGCAGTTCGGACGCGGCAGTTCGGCCAGGGGCTACTCGGCCACGGCGACGTAGCGCCAGCGGTCGCCAGGGCTGCTGGCGCCCGAGAGGTCGATCTCGACGCCGGGGAGGGCCTGGCGCAGGCGCTGCTGCATCTCGTCGGTGAGGTAGTGGTGGTGCAGGTCGAGGGCGCGGAGGTGGGTGAGCGGCTGGCCCTCCAGGAGGGCACCCGCGCCCTGGTCGGTGAGGGCACCCATCGACAGGCTGAGCGTTTCGAGCCGGGCCACGACGGGTGCGTGCGCGGCGGCGGCGGCGATGTCGTCCTGGAACTCGCTGTTCTGGAGGCCGAGGTGGCGCAGCGCCGGGAAGCGCGAGCCGTCGAGGAAGGGTGCGAGGTCGTCGAGGGTCGCGTCACCGCCGTAGGCGACGGTCCCGAGCCACAGCTCCAGCCGCTCCAGCGCGGGCAGTTCGCACGCGGCCACGGCGCGGACGACCTCGACCGGCAGGCCGCCGGCCTCGAAGCGCAGTGCGGTGAGCGCCTCGTGGCGCACGGGCTGGAGTTCGAGGTCCGTGCCGCCGCGCACCACCAGCTCGGTGAGCCCGGGGAAGGCCGTCAGCAGCGGGGTGATGTCGCACATCTCCAGCCAGGAGATCTCGCTCTCCTCGTAGGTGATGTCCCCGACGAACAGCGCCCGGAGCGCGGGCAGTCGACCGGCCGAGCCGACGATCGCGGCCAGCGCGTCGTCGCCGAAGGGTTCGGGGCCCTCGGTGAACCACTGGCCGATCACCACGGCCGTGACCCCGGCGGTGTCGACCGTGTCGAGGAACCGCTGCCAGCGCTCGGTGAACGTGCCCCCGGACTCGTAGTCCAGGCCGACCTTCCACGCCACCGCGGCGGCCGCGGGCAGCGTCCCGGCCGCCGCCTCGTCCTGCTCCACCGCCTCGACGAGGTCGAAGACGGGGAGACCGTGGAACTTCTCGATGTGCTCGTTGACGGTCATGGCGCTGCTCCTCGGATGTCGGGCCGAACACGTGTCTACCAGTCGGGTCGGACAATCCGCCGCGCGGGTCCGGCCGGGTGCGTCGTCTACCCCCCGCCCGGCGGCCTTCGACCGGCGGCACCGGCGGACCCGACCGCAGCGCCGTGTCGGCAGGTCAGGCCCGGCCGCAGCGCGGTCGCCCGTGAGCGCACATGCGTCGCGGCGGCCCCGGCCGCCGCGACGGACGGGTCCTCGTGCGTCGGGTCGGCCGGCCGGGGACGCTCAGCGGCTCAGCAACCCGGTGGCCCGGGACGGGTTCGCCGTCGTGGCTGATGGCCGTGGCGGGGGAGCCGACCCGCCACACACGTCCTGGCCCGCTGCGTCCTGTGCGACCGCGTCGATGTCAGACCCTTGCTCTAGGTTCCGGTTGTGGCTCCGGAGAGTGACGGCGGAGCCTCGGGTTCCGGCGTTCGCCGGTATCCGTCGGGCAGTCAGGGGAGGAGAGCCGATGTACCGCCAGGGTGACGTGCTGATCGTGCCGGTCGAAGAGGCCGCCGTGCCGGTGCGGGTGGCCGGGCCGGCCGTGCAGCCGCGGGACGCCCGCGGCCGGATGGTGCTCGCCCTCGGCGAGGTCACCGGCCACGCGCACGCCGTCGTCGGGCCGGGGGCGCTGCGCCGCGAGGCCGGGCCGTTCGGTGCCGGCTGGCTGCACCTGCCAGAGGGTGGGCGGGTCGTGCACGAGGAGCATGCGGCGATCCCGCTGCCCAAGGGCTGGTACCGGGTGGTGCGCCAGCGCGAATACGCGCCGGGCGCGGTGCGGATGGTCGCCGACTGACGCGCCCGCCCGGCGGTTGGCCGGTGGACGGAACGACGGTACGGACGCGGACGGCCGGGCGGGGAGCCGGGCCGGGATCGGAGCACGTGATGGAGAGCAGCGCGACCCACCCGGCGGTCGGGGCCGCCGAAGCGACGGCCCGCTGGCGCGCGGCGGCGGCCGCCACCGGCCCGGACGACCGCGCGGCGGCCGAGCGCGCCGTCCGCGCCGCCTACTGGGCGGCAGGGCTGCCCGAGCCTGCCGGCGTCCGCTGGTACGGTTCGCCGCTCGCCGCCGCCGAGGCGGCGCTGGAGCTGCGGGAGGCCGGCGCGGTGAGCGTCCGTGAGGCCGTCCGCACGCGGGCCTGGGAGGACGCGCGGAGGCGTGCTGTCGAGCGAGTCGGTGCGGCCGGCTGGGCGGCGCACTGGGCGCTCACCGGCGGCGAACTCGGCCCGGTCACCACCCCGCTCGCCGACCGCGTGCGCAACGCCGTCCTCGACCGACTCGCCCCCGAGGCCGAAGCCGGCGTACCGTCCGCCGACGAGCAGACGGCCCGTGCCCGGCGCACCACCGTCCGCCTCGCGCTGCTCGACGCCGTCCGCGGGCCGCACGACGCGCCCTGGTTCGCCGCGTTCGAGGCCGCCGGGGCACTCGACGGCGCCGTCGCCCCGCTGGCCGAGGCCGCCCGCACGGCCGGCTGGTGGTGGCCCTACGCGGACGTCGTGCTGATCAGCGAGCGGCCCGTCGAGCTCCACCGCGACGAGGCCGGCCGCCTCGACCGCGCCGACGGCCCGGCCCTCGCCCACCCCGACGGCTTCGCCCTGCACGCCTGGCGCGGCATGCCCGTTCCCGCCGGGTTCCTGGCCGCCCTCGCCGACATCACCGTCGAGCGGATCCGCACCGAGGAGAACGCCGAGCTGCGCCGCGTCCTGCTGGAGCACTACGGCTACGACCGCTACCTCACCGACGCCGGCGCCGAGCCGCTCCACCGCGACGAGACCGGCGTCCTGTGGCGGATCGTCATGCCCGGCGACGAACCCGTCGTCATGGTCGAGGTCGTCAACTCCACGGCCGAGCCGGACGGCACCTTCCGCACCTACTGGCTGCGGGTGCCGCCCAGCACCCGCACCGCCCGGGCCGGGGTCGCGTGGACGTTCGGCATACCCGAGTCCGAGTACCACCCGCAGCGCGAGACCTGAGTCGCCCCCGGCTCCCGCCCCGCCGCCGCGCCGTCGCAGCCGAGCGTCCCGCGCGGAGCCCGGAGCCGGCCGTCGAGCTGCGAGTGTTGACCCTCACCCGACGTCAGGCCCCACGGTGGGGGCAGCGCAACGGCACGAAGTCATGGGGGAACGATGAGCTGGTCGGTAGGACAGGTCTCCGGCTTCGCCGGGGTCACGATCCGGACCCTGCACCACTACGACCGGTCCGGGCTGCTGTCGCCCAGCGAGCGCAGTCCGGCCGGCTACCGCCTGTACAACACCGCCGACCTCGCCCGGCTCCAGCAGATCCTCTTCTACCGGGAGCTAGGCTTCCCGCTCGACGAGATCGCGACCATCCTGGCGGACCCGCAGGCCACCGCGCTCGACCACCTGCTGGCCAGGCGGGACGCGCTGGCCGGGCAGATCGCCAGGCTGCAGAAGCTCGTCGAGGTCGCCGAGCGGGCGATCGAGGTCCGCCGGCTCGGGGTCGACCTGACGCCCGAGGAGCGCTTCGAGGTCTTCGGCGACGTCGTCTTCGACCTCAGCTACGCGACCGACGCCCACCTCAAATGGGGCGACCGGGACGGCCATCAGGAGGCCCTGGCCCGCGCCGCGGCCCACTCCAAGGAGGACTGGCGGCAGCTGATGGCCGAAGCGGCGGTGTGGCGCGGAGAGCTGCTCGCCGCGTTCGACGAGGGACTGGCGTGCGACAGCGAGCGGGTGCGCCGTCTGGCGGAGGAGCACCGGCAGCACATCGCGCGCTGGTTCACCCCGTGTCCGCCGGAGATGCACTGCCGGATCGCCGACGACTACGAGGCGGACGCCCGCGCGTTCGCCCTCGTCGTCCCGCCGGGCGAGCAGCGGCCCGGCCTGGCCGCGTACCTGCGAGCGGCCATCGGCGCCAACGCGGCGGCCGCCGGTGCCGCTGCCTCCGGGGCCGGTGCCGGGGACGTGAGGGAGGCCCGGTGAAGATCCTCATCATGGCGGCCGGCTCGCACGGCGACGTGGCCCCCTACACCGGGCTCGGTGCCCACCTGCGGGCGGAGGGCCACGAGGTCGCGCTCGCGGCGCCGGAGGCGTTCGGCGGGATGGCCGCCGACAGCGGGCTCGAATTCCGGGCGCTCCCGGCCGATCCACGGGCCACGGGGGGAGGCACGGAGGCGGGCCCGAAGCTGCTCTCGAAGGCGGCCGCCTTCATCGACCGTCTCGGCGACGGGCTGGCCAACGCCGCCGCACCCGGCGCCGACCTGCTCCTCCTGGCCACCACCACGGCCCCGCTCGGCTGGCACCTGTCCGAGGCGATGAACGTGCCCAGCCTCGGTGTCTACCTGCAACCCGTCCTGCCCACGGGCGAGTTCCCGCCGGTCGTCGGCGGGGTCCGTCCGCTCGGCCGCTGGGGCAACCGGGCCGCCGGCGCCCTCGGCCAGCGCGTCGTCGACCGCCTCCACACGGACGCCGCCCGCCGCCTGCGCGCCGGGCTCGGTCTCCCCCCGCTCGGCCAGGGCGCCCGGCGGCGAGCCCGGGAACGGGAGAACTGGCCGGTCCTGCACGGCTTCAGCCAGGCACTCGTCCCGCGACCGGCGGACTGGCGCAGCGGTCTGCAGGTCGTCGGCAACTGGTGGCCGCACCTGGCGCCGGACCACCACCTGCCCGACGAGGTGGAGGACTTCCTGCGGGCCGGACCGCCACCGGTGTTCGTCGGATTCGGCAGCATGGCGGCCGGAGACGGTGAACGGCTGAGCGGACTCGTGGTGGACGCGCTGCGCCGCGCCGGCGTGCGGGGTGTCCTGCAGTCCGGCTGGGCCGGGCTCACTGCGGAGACGGCGAACGGTTCCGACGTCCTGACGGTCGGCGAGCTCCCGCACGCCCTCCTCTTTCCGCGCACGGCCGCAGTCGTCCACCACGCGGGCGCCGGCACGTCGGCAGCCGCACTGCGAGCGGGCGTCCCGAGCGTGCCGGTCCCGGTGATGGCGGACCAGCCCTTCTGGGCTGCTCGCCTGGCCGCCGTCGGCGCGGCCCCGCGACCGGTCCCGTACGCCGACCTGACGGCGGAGCGCCTGGCGGCGGCCGTCCGTCTGGCCGTCGACGACCGGACGCACCGCACGCGTGCGGAGGCGGCGGCCCGGCACATGGCGTGCGAGCAGGGCGCGGCCCGCGTCGCCGAGGCGGTGGCGGCGCTCGCGGACGGGAGGTGAGAGGGGAAGGAAGGTGCGAGGGGAGGGAAGGTGCGGAGCGGGTCCGGCGAAGCGGGGAACGGCCACAGCGGACGGGCCGCCGGCTTCGGTCAGGGCACGCGGGCGATGAACACCGGCTGGAAGAAGCCGGTCTCCTCCGGCGGAGCCCAGGCCGGGTCGGCGAAGCCCGCCTCGATGGCGAAGGCGGTCAACCGGGCCTGGGTGAGCGCCCAGTAGGTGGAGCGGTGCACCTCGGTGCGCCACTCACCGGTGGCGTCCGGGACCATGCGGAAGAGTTCGAGGTCGTAGCGCTCGCCGTCCTGGTGCCAGTGCCAGAGCTGGAAGATGACGGACCGGTGGCCGTCGCGTTCGGCGGTCTGGGGCGGGGTGGAGCTCGGGCGCCGACGGCGCAGGTCGTCCCGGCCGCGTCGGCCGCCCCGCAGCGGCCGTACGGCGACTCCTTGGGCGGCTGTTTCGGCATGGGATCATCCTCTCGCGGTCGAGGGGCGGAGGACAGAGTCTTGGACGCGATCGAGTTGCCCGAGGGGTCCTGGTGGGACTGGGACGTGTTCTCCTGGCGGCCCGGGCAGTTGCGGCTGGCGGCCGGGTACGACCTGGGCTACCACCACGGGCTGGAGCTGGTGTTCGACGATCCCCTCTACGTCGCGTGCCCGGCGGACTTCCACGATCCGGTGTTCCGCGCGCCGACGCCGGGGGAACTGCGGCTGGTCGAGCGGTGCTGCGGTGAGGTGCCGGAGGTTGTGGTCGCGTTCGAGGCGGACGCCGGCGGGGCGCAGGACGTGTCCGGGCTGATCGCGGCGGGCGGGTTGCGGATCGTGCCGGGGCCGGTGAGCAGGATCAGCGCTGCGGCAGGGGCCTGACGGCGGGACCGGCTGGCCGGGCGGAGACGTGCGGGCGACTGCCGGGGCCGGTGAGCAGGATCAGCGCTGCGGCAGGGGCCTGACGGCGGGACCGGCTGGCCGGGCGGAGGCGTGCGGGCGAGGATACGGGCATGCGCACCTTCGAGGATCTGATCGGTGAGGCCGGAGCGGTGTCCGTGGACGGCTGGGACTTCTCCTGGCTCGACGGGCGGGCCACCGAGGAGCGGCCGTCCTGGGGTTACCAGCGGTTGCTGGGCGAGCGGCTGGCGCGGGTCGATGCGGCGCTCGACGTCCAGACGGGCGGCGGTGAGGTGCTGGCCGGGGCGGGGAGATTCCCGGCGGTGATGGTGGCCACCGAGTCGTGGCCGCCGAACGTGGCGCGGGCGACGAAGCTGCTGCACCCGCTCGGCGCCGTCGTCGTGTCCGACCCGGACGAGCCGCCGCTGCCGTTCGCGGACGGGGCGTTCGACCTGGTCAGCAGCCGGCACCCGGTGAAGGCGCACTGGGCGGAGATCGCCCGGGTGCTGCGGCCCGGCGGCACCTACCTCGCGCAGCACGTCGGGCCGGCCTCCGGCTTCGAGCTGGTCGAGCACTTCATCGGCCCGCAGCCCGAGGCGCGCAGGAGCCGCCGCCCCGAGGACGAGAGCGCCGCCGCGCGGGCCGCCGGGCTGGAGGTCGTGGACCTGCGCTCGGAGCGGCTGCGGATGGAGTTCTTCGACGTCGGCGCGGTGGTGTACTTCCTGCGCAAGGTGATCTGGATGGTCCCGGGCTTCACCGTCGAGGGGTACCTCGACCGGCTGCGCGAACTGGACGCCCAAATCCGCACCGGGGGACCGTTCGTCGCGCACTCGGCCCGCTTCCTCATCGAGGCACGCAAGCAGATCGACCGATCCGGTGACCGCATCGTGCAGGTACGGGAGAGTTGAGGGCAGCCTGGAAGGCCAGGCCGGTCATCCCCGCCGGCGCGAGCACCGTTCCTGCGGGGGAGGCTCAAGAAGCACTCTGAACTGCAGGGATGTCCCGCGCGGTCGCGCGGCGAGAGGTCTTCGGCAGGTTCAGCGGATGGGTTGTTCAGCCCAGATGGTCTTGCCCGTGTGGGTGTAGCGCGTGCCCCATCGCTCGGTGAGCTGCGCGACGAGCAGCAGCCCGCGGCCGCCTTCGTCGCTCAGACGGGCGCGGCGCAGATGAGGGCTCGTGCTGCTGCCGTCGGACACTTCGCAGGTGAGCGTCTGGTCCTTGATCAGCCGCAGCTGGATGGGGCCGGTGGCGTAGCGGATGGCGTTGGTAACCAGCTCGCTGACGACGAGTTCGGTGACGAACGCGAGATCATCCAGGCCCCATGCGCTGAGACGGTCACGGGCGCTTCGGCGTGCCTGTGCCACGACAGCCGCGTCGCTGGGCAGATCCCACGAGGCCAGGCTGTCCTGGCCGAGGCCCCGGGTTCGGATCAGCAGAAGGGCGACGTCGTCGCCGTCTGGCTGAGGGTGCAGTGCGTCCAGGGCTCTGTCGCAGAGGGAGTCGAGTGGGGCCGTGGGGCGGTCGAGTATCCGGCGTAGCGTGTGGATCCCTTCGTCGATGTCGTGGTCGCGGCTTTCGACGAGGCCGTTGGTGAACAGGGCCAGCAGGCCGCCCTCGGGGAGCTCGAGTTCGGTGGCCTCGAAGGGCAGGCTGCCCAGCCCGAGAGGAGGGCCGATCGGTAGGTCGACCGCACGGGTCGTGCCGTCCGGGTGTACCAGGATCGGGGCAGGGTGGCCCGCGAGGGCCAGCGAGCAGGTGCGGGAAACGGGGTCGTAGACGGCGTACAGGCAGGTGGCCCCGATGTCACCGGGGAGCTCGGCGTCGTCGTCGGCGACCTGCGGGGGCGTCGCGTGGGTAACGATGTCGTCGAGGTGGGTGAGCAGCTCGTCGGGTGGCAGGTCGATGTCGGCGAGAGTGCGTACGGCTGTGCGGAGGCGGCCCATGGTGGCCGTGGCGTTGATGCCGTGGCCCACGACGTCGCCGACCACGAGGCCGATCCGGGCGCCGGGCAGGGGGATCACGTCGAACCAGTCGCCGCCTGCACCTGCGCTGCCACCCGCGGGAACGTAGCGGAAGGCCGTCTCCGCGGCCGGGTGGACCGTAGGTTCCCGCGGCAGCAGGGAGCGTTGCAGAGCCAGGGCGATTCCGCGCTCTCGGGTGAAGCGGCGCGCGTTGTCCAGGCAGATCGCGGCCCGGGTCACCACGTCCTCGGTGATGGTCAGGTCGTCGGGGCCGAACGGGTCGGGAGCGGTTGCGTACCTGAGGAGCAGGACCGTACCCAGGACCGTGCCCCGGGCCCTGATCGGCACCGCGATCAGGGAGCGCGCCCCGAACGCGTCGGCATGGGCCGCGTGGAGCGGGTCCTCGGCCAGCCAGCGGATGATCTCGGGGTCCGTGAAGTCCCTCAGCTCCGGACGGCCGTCGGTCAGGCAGCGGGCGAGGGGAGACGACGGCGGAGGCGTGTGCGCCTCGTCGGCACCGAGCAGGGCACTGGGCGGGAGCCGGCGAGAGCATCCCTGGGCCGCGCGCCGCAGGGTCGCAGGCCCGATCGGCGGACCGGGAGGCGGCAGCGCTCCGCGCAGGACGACGTCGAGCAGGTCGACGGCGACGAAGTCCGCAAAGCGGGGTACCAGGACGTCGGCGAGCTCCTTGGCGCTGCCTGCCACGTCGAGGCTCGTTCCCATGCGGGTTCTGGCCTCGCTCAGCAGGGCGAGCCGTTCGCGCGTGTTGTACTGCTCGGTGTGGTCGTCCGCGGCCAGGCCCACCGCCCGGACCCGGCCGCCCGCATCCTTGAGCGGGAAGATGTCGACGGCCCAGGCGTGTGCCTTCTCTTCCTGCGGCAATCTGACGAAGAGCTCCGTGTACTCGGGCTCGCCGGTCCGGCTCACCCGCAGGATCCGTCTTTCGGCCTCCTCGAACGCGGGCCCCGGCAGGAACTCGGTGAGGCGTCGTCCAGGGATGTCCCGCTCGGGGAGGCCGACCACCCGCTTGGTGGCCTCGTTCGCCGTGAGCGCCCGCCCGTCGCAGTCGTAAATCGCGAGAACCCGGGACATCTGCTCGAATGCCCATGTCGCGAGCCTGTCATTGGCCGGCGTCGGTGTCATCGGATCGGGTGCGACCGCCACCAGCACGGCCTCCTGCTTCCCGGCGCCGAGCAGGGGGAACAGGCGGACCTGGACGTCCAGTGGGCGCCCGTCACGGTGCCGCAGCGTTGACCCGTCGGGGGAGCGCAGATCGGCCAAGGGCCTACCGATGATCTGCGCCGACGTGTATCCGAGAAGCTCCTGCGCTTCGGCGCTCCAGTACGCCACACGCCCTCCCCCGTCCGTCACGGCGACCGCGACCGAGACGTCCGTGGGAGTCGCGTCCGGTGAACACGAGCGTCGGTCAGGCCGCTCGCCGGATCGTTCCATGGCGGTGCACCTGGCCCTCCTGCCTCATGGCGCACCATCCAGCATCATCCGGCCGATCGGGGACCGCAAGGCAGCCGACGGCGGAGGTGCGCCGGCATCGCCGTCCCCTGCGCTATCGTCGGCGCCTGCTGCTCGGCCCCACGCCGCCCCGGGATTCGGTGCCACCGGCGGAGGCGGACCCGGGTCAGGACTCGAGCGGTGCCACGACGATCTCACGCTTGAGGATCTTGCCGGTCGGCCCCTTGGGGAGGGCGTCGGTGAGCGTGACCACCCGGGGGTACTTGTAGGCGGCCACCTGGGCCTTCACGTGGTCGCGGATCTCCTCGGCGGTGGCGTGTGCTCCGGGCTTGAGGACGACGGCTGCGGCGACCTCCTGCCCGAGCAGTCGGTCCGGCACGCCGACAACGGCGGCCTCGGCGACAGCAGGGTGCCGGTAGAGGACCTCCTCGACCTCGCGCGGGTAGACGTTGTAGCCACCGCGGATGATCAGGTCCTTCGTGCGGTCGACGATGAAGTAGTAGCCGTCCTCGTCGACCCGGGCGAGGTCGCCGGTGTGGAACCAGCCGTCGCGGATCGCCTGCGCGGTCGCGTGCGGCTGATTGTGGTAGCCGGCCATCACGTTCTCGCCGCGGATCGCGATCTCGCCGATCTGGCCGGTCGCGGTCGTCGTGCCGTCCCGTCCCACCAGGCGCAGCTCGACGCCGCGGACGGGCAGGCCGATGGAGCCGGGCTTGCGGGGGCGGTCCGGCGGGTTGAAGGCGGCGACCGGGGATGTTTCGGACAGGCCGTATCCCTCGAGCACGTCGACGCCGAAGCGCTCCTCGAAGGCGTGGAGCACCTCGACCGGGAGCGATGCACCGCCGGAGACGGCCAGGCGCAGGCGGGTGGCGTCGAAGCCGTCGGGAAGCGCGGCGTGCAGGAGTGCTGCGTACATCGTCGGGACGCCGAAGAAGACGCTGACGGCGTCCCTGCGGATGGTCTCCAGTGCGGCCGCCGGATCGAACCGGGTGAGGAGGGTCAGCGTGGCGCCGGCGGCCACGGCCGTGTTGAGGGTGCAGGTCTGGCCGAAGGCGTGGAACAGCGGCAGGCCGCCGAAGAGGACGTCGTCGGGGCCGACGTGGAACAGGGTCTCCACGGCGGTGGCGGTGTTGCCGAGGAGGTTGCGGTGCGTCAGTTCGGCGCCCTTGGGCGTGCCGGTGGTGCCCGAGGTGTAGAGGATCACCGCGAGGTCGGTGTCCTCCGCGTCGGCGACGGTGCGCTGCGGATCGGTGCGGGCGAGCCGTGCGTCGAACTCGGTCGGGTCGACGACCAGGAGGTCGGTTCCGGCGGCGCAGGCCGCTACGGCGGCCTCGGCTGCCGCGATCGGCGAGGCCAGCAGCATCCGGGCGCCACAGTCCCGCAGGGCGTGGGCGATCTCGCCGGCCTTGAGCAGCGGGTTCATCGGCACGACGACGGCGCCCGCGCGGAGGACGCCGTAGTAGGCCACGGGAAAGTGCGGCACGTTGGGCATGATCAGGGCCACCCGGTCGCCCGGGCGGACACCGCGGGCCTGCAGCAGGCCCGCGGTCCGCGCGCTCAGATCGTCGAGCTGGGCGTAGGTCAGTGCGGTGCTCTCATGCCGCACGGCGATCCGGTGGCCATGGGCGTACGCGGAGCCTGTCAGCAGGGTGGCGAGATTCGTCATCGTGGTTCCTTCGGGCCTGGCTGGACGGTGGTGGATCGAGTGGGGTGCGGAGGGGAGGGAAGCCGGTCAGCGAGACGGTTCGATGACGAGGTCGCCGGGCGGGGAGGCGGCTTCGGCGAGCTTGCCCTCGGTCTGCTGCTCGTCGGTGTCGGCGAGGTGGGCCATGGCCACGGCGGCCTCCGGGACGAGCGCGGTGCGGGCCTCCGGGCCGGGGACGGGTACGGCGGTTCGCGGAGCCCGGCGGGGGCGGGCCGAGAAGTCCTCGATCGGCCGGGCCCCGGTGTCAGGAGCGATGCGCTGAAGTGATCACGAACGTGGGGATCACGACCGCACCGACGATCAGATGCATCAGGGCCAGCAGGAACTGGTCGGCCACGCTGATCCCGGCCCCGTTGTAGGGAAGGCTGCCGGCGAGCGTCAGCACCGCGAGCACCGTCCAGATGACGGTGGCCCGGCGTGGGGCGAACCGTTCCAGCAGTTCCAGCAGTGCCCAGCCGAGCAACGTCGGGACGATCGAGGAGGCGCTCACCAGGCTGACCAGGACGGACTGGGCCGGCAGGCCGAACACCGCGGGCGTCTTCAGGTTGTATCCGAAGCCGCCGGTGAGGACGAGCATGTACAGGAGGTTCGCGAGGAGACCGACGGCGACGGCCGTGGCGCGTGCCAGCCGGTCCGGGGCGCTCGTCGAGGGATGGGCGGATGGTCTCGGTGGGGGCGATGCGGCGGACACGGTGACTGCTCCGTTCGAAGGGCCGTTCTCAGCGGATGACGGGCAGGACGGGGTGAGAAGGGCGGTCGGCGGGTGGTGGATGGGGGGCTCTGCTCCTGTGACACCGGGGTTCACCCGCCTTGAAGCGCAGGCATGGCCAAGTTTCATCAGCCATTGAAACTGTTTCAGCGTATGGTGAAACTGTCGCGGGTGGCAAGGGCTGTCGACGTCGATGCCGCTGGAGGAACGCGGGCGGGCCTTCGTGGCGACGGCGCTGTGCATGTGGGACTATCCGGCGAAAGCGGAGATCCTCGGTTCGATCATCCACGCCGCAAGCTGTGAACTGTTCGCGCTGGAGCGCCTCCGCGAGGTTTTCTCCTCGCTCGCTCTGCAGGCGGTGTCGGCGAGTCTTCCCGACGACGAGGTCGGCCGGCGCGCGGACCTGGTCGCCACCCAGCTCGTGGGTCCGGCCATGACGTGATACGTCCGGGCCGTCGACCGCATCGCCGACGTGCCCGGGGAGCGGGCCGTGCGGCTGATCGGGCCGATCGTGCAGCATCATCTCACCGGCACTCTGGGTGGCGGCGTCTCGAAGGGGATATGACCGGAAGGTGGTTCCCCGGGTGAGGCCCTGGGCGGGGGAGGCGTCGCAAGCCAGCCGGGTGAAGCGGGTCTGCTCAACTCCGGGGGGCATGCCCGCACTTCGCACCGATCCGGGCGGAGTCGCGCCTTTCGGCTGCTTGGTTTGCGCCGCACGGGCGCCGGGCTGCGGCTGGACCGGATGGCCGTTGCCCGGCGCCGGATGTGCTGGACGTCCGCTGTGTCCCGTGCCGGACGTCGCCCCCCTCGGGGTGCCTTCAGCGGACGTCTCCGGCGGTGCGCCGCCCGTCGGGCGCGCCTCATTTCTCTATATATGGAAATTCTTCTTGCTGTGCCGGGGTGGCGGGCGTACCGTGGGCGCCAATAATTTCCCTATGCGTGGAAATGAGGCGCCATGGCTCGGTTCAAGGCAGCGGGAGTGGAGCCCGGTCAGCGTCAGCTGAACGGGCCGCAGACCACGGGCCGCCAGTACCGCAACCTGTCCCCGGCTGTTCACGGGAGCACCCGCGAGGACAACGTGCCCGTCCTGGTCCGCGACGGCACCCGGCTCCTCGTCGACGTCCACCGCCCCGACGCGGACGGCAGGTTCCCGGCGCTCGTCGCGGCGGCCCCCTACCCCCGTCAGCTCCAGGACCTGGGCGCCCCGGCGTCCATCATCGAGGCCGGCGCCAGCGACTTCTGGGTGCCGCGCGGCTACGCCCACGTCATCGCGAACCTCCGCGGCACGGTGGGCTCGGACGGGACCTACACCTTCTTCGACGAGCAGGAGCGCAAGGACCTGTTCGACCTGGTCGAGTGGGTCGCCGGGCAGCCGTGGTGCAACGGGAACGTGGGCATGATCGGCCTCAGCTACTACGCCATGACCCAGATGGAGGCGGCGGCCCAGCGCCCGCCTCACCTCAAGGCACTGTTCCCCTTCAACGTCACCGTCCAGGGTTGGGAGGCCACCTACCACAACGGCCTGATGAGCGCGGCTTTCGTCACCACCTGGTTCCACGCGCTGGGCGTCCTGTCCGCCCATGGCGACCGCCTCTACCGCAGGGGTCTGTCCCGTCTCCTGCGCAGGATCCTCGCCATTCCCGCCGTCCACCGCCGGTTCCACCGCACCGATCCCGTCCAGGCGACCCGGGCACTGGAGCTGATCACCCACTTCCGCCGCGACGCCCACCCGTGGAACGATCTGCTGAACGCGGTGGCCATCGAGCACCCAGTGCGGGACGCGTGGTGGGACGAGCGTGACCTGACCCGACGGCTCGCCGACGTCGATATCCCGGTCTACCTCGGCGGAGAGTGGTCCAACGTCGCTCTCCACCTGCCCGGTCTCTTCGAAGCCTGGGGGGCCCTCGCCGACAACCCCCGTGTACGCATGGCCATGCTCGGGGACGACAGCCTGCCCTGGCCGTGGGAGAGCATGCACATCGAGGCCCTCGCCTGGTTCGACCACTGGCTCAAGGGACAGGACACCGGCATTCTCGAAGGCCCCGCCATCCGCTACTGGTTGCCCGGAGCCGACCAGTGGCGTACCGCCGACACCTGGCCGCCGCCGGCCACGCACATGGCCCTGGCCCTCAACTTCGACGGCTCGCTGGCGGTCGACGAGACGCCGGGCAAGCGCAGCTACGCCACCGACGGCGCCGACTCCATGCCCGGACGGCTGACCTGGACGAGCGCCCCCCTGCCCGGTGACCTCGACATGGTCGGCTACCCCGAGCTGCGGCTGACCGCCACCAGCAGCGGGGACGACACGGGATGGATCCTGCTCCTGCAGGACGTCGATCCGGACGGCAAGGCAACCGACGTCACCCAAGGCTGGCTGCGCGCCAGCATGCGCCACGTCGACGAGGCGGCGAGCGAGGTGGGCCGGCCCGTCCTTCCGATGAGGACCCGGGACCCCGTCCCCGTCGGGGAGCCGGTCGACTACCGCGTCCCGCTGGTCGCCAATGCCCGCCGGTTCCGCCGGGGGCACCGCATCCGGCTGATCCTCACCAGCGACGACACCCGCAAGGATTTCCGGCCCATGATGCTCTTCAGCCATGCCCCCGTCGGCATCGCCGGTGTCAACACGGTGCATTCCGGCTCACGCCTTCTCCTTCCGGTTCTCGGAGGGGAATGAACGCGCCGCCTCGCTCTCGCCCAGGGGATGCCTTGGCGGCCACCGGACCACGGCAGGCCACCCACACCCGAACTCTCGATGGTGCGCCGCGCCGCCCGGTCCGGCCACACGACCGACACAACCGTTCTTCGCTCATGACGGAGCGCTCTGATGACCACCACGCGATCGTCTGGACCCGACCGGCCGTCGCCGCGCTGGTGGTGTCGCCGGCGCCACTGACGTTCGTCCAGGCGTCCGGCACCGCCAAGGCCACCCTGGCGTTGATGCGCCGGGCCGTCGCCGCCGTAGGGGTCCCACTCCTGCGCCGCGAGACGGTGACTGACCCGGGGCCGGGCGTCGCGGTTACGACGAAGCCGACGGCACGCCGGCCTCGGGCGGTGTGCGGTCGAGGTTGGCCTCGATTCTGGCCAGTACGAGCATTGCCTGCTCGTACTCGCCCTGTGTGAACCCCGCGGCGGTGATCGCCTCAAGATCCCGCCAGGCCTGTTGGACCCGGTCTCGCAGGGCCTGGCCGGCCCGGGTGGGCTTCACCACGACTGCCCGCCGGTCGTGCGGGGAGGGGCTGCGGGTGACGAATCCGGACTGTTCCAGGCGCTGCAGCATCTTGGTGACGGTGGAGGGGTCCAGGGCCAGTGTCTTGATCAGATCGGCCTGGCGCTGTTCCCCCTGTGCCCAGAGCTGCATCATCAGCACCTCCTGCCCGGGGTACAGGCCCGTTTCACGCAGCAGGTTGGCCGCCGTGATCCGGTGCATGCGGGCCGCGCGGAAGAGCGCCTCGCTCATCGGAGCGTCGGCGACGGTCGGTACCGCGTCGTCCCTGTTCTGGGCCGATTCGGACGCTGGCGGCATGGTGGTTGATCCTCCATGAATGGCAGGCGGGTCGTTGGCCGACCCATCATCTCATCCAGAAATGTTTTGTCGGCCAATTAAACCGCCATTTCGGTGGAGGCGCTGCACTGACGTCGGATCATAACGGACATAGGTGCGGATTTGGGGCATTGTGGCGGCCAAGCCATGAGGCCCAAGTGTGTGATAATTGGTCGGCATAATAGTTCCGAGCCGTTCGCGCCCGTCCGTGCGCCTGCCCGGCTCGGCAGAGAGGTCTCTCCGTGTCCGCACCGTCCTTCACCGCCGCCGACTCTGCGGTGCTGCTCATCGACCACCAGGTGGGCGCCGCTGGGTGGATCCGCACCATCCCTTCTGAGCGGATGGCGGCCAATGCCCTGGCCCTAGCCAGGACCGCCAGGGCGAATGGCATCCCCCTGTTCTTCGCCTCCTTCGAGGGCGCGTGCGTCGCGGGCTCACTGTCGGCAGCGCTGCGGGGGGATCGCCCCGGCGGGGAAACGGCGTGCCTCAACCGTCAGGCCGATGTCCACATCGTGGACGAAGGGGACTTCGCCTCCGTCCTGGGGAAGGCCGGCAGAAAGAAGCTGATCATCGCTGGCGTCGGCCGCGACGTGTGGACCGTCCACTTCGCCCTGACGGCACTGCGCCTGGGGTACGAGGTCGCGGTCGTCGCCGACGCGGGCGGTCCGCCGTCGACGACCAGGCAGGACTTCGCCGCGCGCCGCATGGGCAGGGCGGGAGCTGCCATCACCTCCACCGCCCAGATCCTGGCCGAGCTCCTCCAGCCCTGGGCCGGTCGACGCGGCGGAAGGATCCTGCCGTTCGTCAGGTAGCTCGTGCCGCAGGCAATGGCGACGCGGAGTGGCGAGCGGCGGCAACAGCCGTCCGTCGCTCCGCTGACTTCAACTTCCCTCCCGTGTTCGGAGCTTTCGATGCAGTTCGGTACGTTCTCCATAGGCGACGTCACCCCCGACCCCGCCACCGGCCGGCCTCCCACTGAGCAGGAGCGGCTGAAAGCGATGGCCGCGATCGCGGTCAAGGCCGAAGAGGTCGGGTTCGACGTCTTCGCGACGGGTGAGCACCACAGCCCGCCGTTCGTTTCGTCCTCGCCGACCACCCTCTTGTCGTACATAGCCGCGAGGACCAGCAGCATCCTCCTGTCCACCGCGACGACTCTGATCACCACCAACGACCCGGTGAAGGTCGCCGAGGACTACGCCGTCCTCCAGCATCTCGCCGACGGCCGCGTCGATCTCATGCTGGGGCGGGGCAACGCCGGTCCCGTCTATCCCTGGTTCGGCAAGGACGTGCGCGAGGGCATCCCGCTCGCCGTCGAGAACTACGCGCTGCTGCACCGGCTCTGGCGTGAGGAGCTCGTCGACTGGACAGGCCGCTTCCGCACTCCGTTGCAGTCCTTCACCTCAGTGCCGAGGCCGCTCGGTGGAACACCGCCGTTCGTCTGGCACGGATCCGTGCGCAGCCCCGAAATCGCCGAACAGGCCGCCCGCTACGGCGACGGCTTCTTCGTCAACAACCTCTTCGCGCCCAAGGACCACTTCCGCCGCCTGGTCTCCATCTACCGCGAGCGGTATGCCCACTACGGGCACGGCACCGAGGGGCAGGCGATCGTCGGCGTCGGCGGCATGGTCTTCGTGCGCCGCAACTCCCAGGACGCCGTGCGCGATTACCGCCCTTACTTCGACAATTCCCCGTTGGCCGGCTACGGATCGACGGTGGAGGAGCACATGGAGCGAACGTCGCTCACCGTGGGAAGTCCGCAGCAGGTCATCGACAAGACCCTGACCTTCCGGGAGCACTACGGCGACTACAGTCGCCAGCTCTTCCATCTCGACGGCGGCGGCATGCCGCTGAAGGTCGTCCTGGAAACGCTCGACCTGCTCGGCGAGGACGTCATCCCCGTCCTGCGCAAGGAACTCGCCGCCCTGCGACCCGCCGGCGACCCGGCCGCGCCGGCGCACGCCTCACTGCCCGTCGCGCGCCGGACCGGGCAGCGCACGGACGCCGACGGCAGAGCGCTATGAGCGCTCGCGGTCCCGGTGATCGAGACGGGTAGTACCGCGCGGTGCTCGCTTGTCCTGGAACACGTGATGCTCCCACCGGCTGCGCAACTCAATGTGTATGCAGATACGTCATAATGGAGGGCATGCCTCAACCGATCATCGTCATCGACGGCATAGAGCCGCTGAGCCTGACCGGCGTCCGCCAGTCGGTCGGACCGCTGCACACCCTGCTGCGGGAGTGCATCCTCGACGGTCGGCTGGCGCCGGGCACCGTCCTGTCACAGGTGGCACTCGCGCGCCAGCTGGGGGTGAGCCGTACTCCGGTGAGGGAGGCGTTGCGCATGCTCCAGGAGGAGGGGTTCGTCGAGGCCGAACCCAACCAGCGGATGCGGGTGGCGGGTCTGGACCCGAGTGCGTTGGACGCCGACTACTCGATGCGCATCACGTTGGAGTGCCTGGCCCTGACCATGACGCTGGACGGCTTCGGCAGCCGGGTCGAACGAGAGGCGGAGGCGCAGCTGGCAGCGATGCACCGGGCCGCCCGCGCGAAGGACGGCGAGGGTTGGTTCGTCGCGCACCGCGAGTACCACCGCCTCCTCACCGCCGGGGCGGGCGAGCCGCTGCGGCGCCAGCTCGAGGCCCTGGCCGACCGTAGCGTGCGCTACATCCGCATCACCCAGCAGCTCGACCCCGAGAGCTGGCCCCGGGCGGGCGACACCGAGCATCCCGCGATCCTGGACGCGGTGATCGCCGGGGACCGTGACGCCGCGGTGTCCCGCCTGGCCCATCACCTGGAGCGGACCGCGTTGAACGTGCTCGGGCAGCAGGCCCCCGGCTACAGGCCGCAGGCCGTGCCCAGGGCGATGGCTCTGGTCGGCGCCGGTCCGTCGCCCTGGGGACCGGGGCAGGGACGGGGGACCGGGCCGTTGGGACCCGACGAACGTTCCTGACCTCACCCGGCGGAGACGGGTGACCAGTGTGGACGGTGTCTCGTTCACTGTCGCACTGTCGCACTGTCGCACTGTCGCCCCGACGAGCCGCAACGGCCCGCCGGACGTACCGGCGGACCGTCATGGGAGATGCGTGCATTCGGGAGGTTCGCGTCAGACCGATCGGTCGTGCTGCTCGTTCTCGACGATGGCAGCTATGCGTTCGAGGCTCGTGGTCATGCCGCGCTGGAGGTCGCTTCGGCGATCCTTCAGCCCGGCGAGGGTGTCGATGATGAACCAGCCGAACATTCTGACCTTCTTGAGCACTGTGTAGGACTCGGTGACCAGCGTTCCGGTGCCCTGCGGTTCGAACCGGTAACGCCACTCGATCGTGCCGGCGCCGACCTCGGTGCGTTCGAACGCGAAACTCCGGCCCGGTTCGGCCACGGTGACGACGGGCTTGTTCGGCCAGTCGGGAACGCGCCCGGCGTGGTTGATCGCCTTGAACCGCGCGCCCACCACCGGGCCCGTCGCCCCGTCGATCCATGTGCACCGAACGACCTCCGGCGAGTACTCCGGGGTCCGGGTGACGTCGGAGACGAGGGCGTACAACACCTCGGGCGAAGCCTCGATGTATCGCGATGCCTGGTCCGAAGTCAGTTCTTGCTTCATTTCTTCCTCTTGTGTGATTCGCGGTCCGTCATCCGGCAGCCGCGGGGAACATGTCGAAGGTGGCCTCGGCGCCATCGGTCGGGTCGCCTGCTCCCAGGTGTCAGGACCGATGACGCCGAGGCGTCTCCTACGGCTTCGGCTCGGCGTTCTGCAGGAACTGCTCCGGCATCAGCGGGCACCACACCGCGGGCGGGACGTCCCAGTCCTGTGCCTGCCAGTCGTCGGTGATCTGGTCGATGTCGGAGAAGTACTCGATCCAGCTGCCCCAGGGGTCCTGGACGTAGTGGAACAGGTTGGAGCCCAAGGTGTGCCTGCCCAGACCCCAGCCGACGGTGTGGCCCTTGTCCGCCATGACCCGGGCGCCCATGGCCAGTTCGTCGATGCCCGCGACCTCCCAGCTGGAGTGGTGCAGGCCCGGATGACTGCTCTGGATGAAACCGAAGACGTGGTGGTCGCCGGGACCGGGGTTCATGAAGACGACCTTGCCGGTGATCCGGTCGGACACCCGGAGGCCGAGGGCGCGCTCGTAGAAGTCCTGTGAGCGGTTCACGTCCGAGGAGAAGACCAGCATGTGTCCCAGCCGCCGGGGGCGCGGCACCGCGTCCGCCTTGAGCCAGCTGGGCTCGTCCACGCGCCGGTAGTCACCGGCCACGTTCTGCTTGACGGGTTCGACCGCGCGGGGCGCGGCGAGTTCCTGCTCGCGCACGTTGACCGCGGTGCCGTCCGGGTCGCGGAACCACAGGCCGCCCTCGGGACCACCGGCCGGGGCGTCCCGCAGGGGGATGCCCAGGGACTCCAGGTGACGCTGCAGTTCGGGCAGGGAACCGTCGGGCGCCGCGAAGGCGACGTGATGCAGACGCTTGTCGTGTCCCTCGACGAGCAGTGTCTGGTCCTGGTCCCGGCCGTCGCAGCGCACGACCAACCGGTCGTCGCGTTCGTCGACGGTCAGTCCGAAGTCGGTGTAGAAGTCCTTTCCTTCGGCCAGATCGGGCAGTTGCAGGCCGTAGTGGAGTAGTCCGCTGACGTGCAGCATGGTGCTTTCCTTCGTCGTTCGTGTGGGGGCCGGAAGTCCTCGTCGGTCACAGCGGTGGCTGGCCGCCGAGGCTCCGCAGGTGTGCCCAGAGCCGGTCGAGCAGGGGCGGGCCGGCGGCCCGCCAAGCCGTGATCTCCTCGCCGGTGAGGCTGTGGATCGCCCCTGCCCGCCGGGCCGCGAGGTGGAGTCGGCAGGTGGTGTCGAGCAGCCACATGCGGGCGACGGCGTGGCCGGGTGTGGCGCCCGTGGTGAGGGCGCCGTTGCCGCGCAGGATGACCGCGTCGGCGTGGCCCAGCGTGTGGGCGGCACCTTCGGCTATACCGGCCGAACGCATGAGCCGCGCGTCGTCGTGGACGGGTACCGCTTCTCCGAGCAGTGCGCCCTGCCCGTGCAGCGGCGGGATGGTGCCGGACGCCGTCCCCCCGACTGCGAAGGCGGATTCAGGCGTGGCGCGGGCGACGGCCCCTACGTCGGGTCGCGCCCGGTAGACGGCCAGGTGCGCCCACGCCTCGCCAGGCGCGCCCGCCGGCAACGCCTCCGTGTCCAGCGCGATGCTCAGGAGGGTGTCGGTGCAGGCGTCGGCGAGGTCGGCCGGGGGCGTGATCAGGATGTGGTCGCCGTGACGTGCCGACACATGCCCGAACGCCGAGACCAGACCCAGTGCCGCGAGGGTGCGTGCCGCGACGGCCACCTCCGCGGGCAGGGTGCCGGCGTGTGGATCGACCGTCGTCCGCCGGCTCATATCGCGAGCCCCCCGGCGGCCTCGGGTGCAATGGCCGCCTCGGCGGCGAGTGCCGCGAAGAGCGGAGAGGCGTCGAGGTGGATCCGCAGCGAGGTGATCGCTCCCGAGGGGGCGCGGGCGATGACCGTGACACAGGGGAGCGTCAGCTCGGTGCCGCCGCGTGTGAGGTAGTGGACGCGGGCTTCGAGCAGCACGGTTGCCCGGTCGTCCACCTGCCAGCAGTTGCGCCACTCGTGTCGTATTCCGGAGAGTGCCGCGTGCAGGCTGTCCATTGCTTCACGTATCGCGACACGCCCGACCGCCGGCGGATTGTTGCCGAACACCAGCTCCCCGTCGGGGGCGAAGCGGTCGAGGACGCGGTCGATCAACTGCGCGTCGACGTCGGTGTAGAAGGACTCGGTCCAGCCGATCCAGTCGGGCGTGTCGGTCATCTCTGTTCCTTTCGTCGGTGGGTTCCGCGGTTCGCGTGTGGTCAGGCGACGTCGGTCACGGAGCAGCGACGCATGGCGTCGAGGGTCGCGGTGAGGGCCTGGAGGTAGTCACCGGTCATCGTCGCGGCGATGGTCGCCTCGACCTCGGAGCCGCCGGGGACGCCGGACTGGACCAGGGCGAAGGTGAAGCGGAGCCGCAGGTCGTGGTCGTCGCCCTCGATCTCGTTGGCGATGGTGCCGAGCACCGGGCCCGACAGCCGGGTGAACACCACGCGGTGCGGCTCCTCGAGCGTGATCCGCTCACGGAAGTCGACCTCCCGGTAGCGGATGTCGCGGTCGAAGCAGGTGTCGTCGTAGCGCTCGACGACGGTGCAGTGGCTCATCGAGGGGACGAACGGCAGGGCGTTGTTGGCCTTGAGCACGAGTCCCTCCCACACCGCGGCACGGTCCAGCCGGGGCTCGCCGGGCTCGTTGACGGGCAGGACATGGGTCACGAAGATCATCGGTTCTCCTTCGCCGGCGGTGTCGCCGGGTTGGTGGGGATTGGGTACGGGTCGGCCGTGGTGCCGACCTGGCAGAGGGGGCCGCCCGTGGGGCCGGGCGGCTACGACGCGGCGGGGTGCGCCGTGCGGGGCAGCTGGCGCTGCCGGGTCGTGGGCGCCACCCGACCGCGCCACGTGTCGAGGGACGAGGGCAGCTCGGGGTCGAACACGCGCGGGATCCACGCCGTGTCGGCCTCGATGAGTCGCCCGCCGACCGCGTACTCGTAGGTGAGGTTCTCGGGGCCGCGGAAGTAGAGGAACACCGAGCCGGACGTGGGGTGCCGTCCCGGCCCCATGACGATCTCCACGCCCCGGTCGGTCAGGAAGTGCCAGTTGCGCATGAGCGCATCGAGCGAGTCGACCTGGAAGTTGATGTGACACAGGCCGGCCTCCTCGCCCCGGAACACGGCGAGCTTGTGGTGGACGGGGTCGATGCGCATCAGGCAAGCGCGGTCGCCGACCCAGTCCGACACGCGCGCATTGAACGTCGTGGACCAGAACCGGTGGGCCTCGTGCACATCCGGCGCGTCCAGGCACAGGTGCCCGAACTCGGTGATCCCGGCGTCGCGGGTGTGCCGCAACGGTTCGGCGGAACGGTACTGCGCCGCGGCCAGTTCTATGCGGTTGCCGAAGGGGTCGTCGAAGGCGATGTACTCCGAGACCCCGCGGGAGCGTGCCCCCGCCGGATCGCCGCGTTCGACCCGCAGGCCCTGCTTCTCCAGTTCGCTCTCCGCGGCGGCCAGGGCGTCGCGCCCGGCGACGGTGAAGCCGGAGGCGATGACGCCGGAGCGCCCCTGGACGAAGGTGAGGCAGTGACCCCGGGGGTCGGCCCGCAGATGCGCCACCCCGGGCTCGTCGGAATCGACCACTTCGAGGCCGACGATGTCACCGGCGAACCGGACGGCGCCTTCCAGGTCTTCGACACCCGAGCGCACGTAGGCGATGTCGGTCAGGGTGATCACGGCGTGGTCCTCTCGTCGTATCCGAGGTAGCCGCGTGCCCGGGCGCTGTCCGGCCAGCGCTCGCAGAGCGAGCCGGTCAACTGGGTGCGCAGGCACAGCGACGTCTCGCAGCGGCAGGTGCACAGGGTGTCGGCGGCGCCGGCCGCCACCTTGCGAGGCCAGTCGGGATCCACGAAGAGCGGCCGGGCCAGGCCCACCGCCTGCGCCTGCTGCGCCCGGAGGACCCGCGCCGCCTCCCGGGGATCGCCCAGACCGCCGTTGGCCACCACGGGGATCCGCACCGCACGCTGCAGTGCCTCCGAGTCGTGCACCGAGTAGGCCGGCTCCCCGAGTACGTCCGCGTTGCGCGGAAGACGCATGGTCTCGAACGTGGCGGGGATCGCGAAGAGGAAGGCGGCCCCTGCGTCCTCCAACAGCGGAGCGAGCCGCACGGCGTCCTCCAGGCTCCACCCGCCCTCCACGCGCTCGTCGCTGAGCAGGTGCACTCCGACCGCGAAATCCGCACCGGTGCTCGCGGTGACCCGGCGCACCACCTCCAGCACGAGCCGGGTGCGCCCCTCGAAGTCGCCGCCCCACCGGTCGGTGCGCCGGTTGGTGCGCGGCGAGAGAAAGCCGGAGAGCAGGAAGCCCTGCGCCGCGTGGATGTCCACACCGTCGAACCCGGCACGCTCGCACAGCCTCGCGGCCCGCACGAAGGCGTCGACGGTCTCCTCGATCTCCTCCGGCGCGATCTCCTGCGGGGTCACAACCCGGCCGGGCGTCAGCTCGAAGGAGACCGCCGACGGAGCGAGGCGGGGGCGGCACCCGTACTCCTCCCAGGGCCCCGCGTACCTGCCGGCGTGCACGATCTGCACGATCGCCAGGGCGCCGTGCCTGCGGATCTCGGAGGCCAGCCGCCTCAACCCGGGCAGCTGATCCTCGTCGCTCACCAGCGTCTGCAGCGGCATCTGCCGGCCCGCGACGCTGATCGCGAAGTTCTCGGTGATCACCACTCCGGCGCCGCCCTGGGCACGACGGGCGTAGTGCTCGATCTCGCGATCGGTCACGGTACCGTCCGGGTTGGCGTAGCCGACGGACATCGGCGCGTGCACGATCCGGTTGCGGGCCGTACGGCCGCCGAGGCGCAGCGGCGCGAAGAGCGGTGCGAAGTCCGCGGCGTCGGCTGCGCGGCTCGGGCCCGTGGCGGAGGTCATCCCTGCTCCACGGTGTTCGAGGGCGCGGAGGCGAGAAGCGGTTCGGCCTGCCGCACGTCGTTGCCGAGCTCGCCGAGCGGTTCGATCTGGATGCGCAGCCGGTCGCCGTCCTGGAGAGCCAGGCCCTTGGCCGCCCCGACACCGGCCGGCGTACCGGTGGCGATGACGTCGCCCGGCTCCAGCGTCATCAGCGCACTTGCGGCCGAGACGAGCTGCGCCACGGTGAAGATCATGTCCTTGGTGTTCCCGTCCTGTTCCAGTACGCCGTTGCGCCACAGCCGGATGGGCAGCGCCTGCGGATCGGCCACGAACCAGGACGGCGTCACCCCGGGGCCGATCGGTGTGAAGGTGTCGCGCCCCTTGGACGCGAGCCAGTCGTAGGCGAACGGGGGCGCCAACGGGTTCGGCCGGGCGTGCAGGCCGCGCGCCGAGACGTCGTTGACGATGGTGTAGCCCGCGACGGCCTCCAGCGCCCGTTCCACAGGCAGCCGGTGGGCCCGTCGTCCGATCACCACGCCGAGTTCGGCCTCCCAGTCCACGCGGGCCGCAGGGTCACCGGGGATGGAGACCGCCTCTCCGGGCCCGACGATCGCCGTCGGCGGGAGCAGGAAGAAGTACGGTTCCATGCCGTCGGGTAGCGTCCCGACACCCATTTCCCGCAGGTGGTCGTGGTAGTTGGCGCCGGCGAAGACCAGCTTGCCCGGACGCGGCAGAGGCGCCAACAGCTCCACGGATTCGAGAGGTTCGCCCTCGGCGGGCCGCCAGGCGCGCAGGACCGGCTCGAGCTCCGCCCAGTCCTGCAGCGCCGCCCCCACGTCGGGATACCGCGCCAGTACCGGGTGGAATCGAACCCGTCCCTCTGCGTCGGCGGCGACGAACGACGCGGCGCTGGGCCCCTCGGCCCGGCAGGTCACCAGGTTCCATACGGACATACGAACTCCAGGCATCGATTGTTTGCCGCGCCATGATTCGGGAGCAGTGGCGCCAGCACGCTGAAGTAGGGA
Organism: Kitasatospora sp. NPDC048722; assembly: GCF_040650235.1. Classification (NCBI taxonomy): domain Bacteria; kingdom Bacillati; phylum Actinomycetota; class Actinomycetes; order Kitasatosporales; family Streptomycetaceae; genus Kitasatospora; species Kitasatospora sp. NPDC048722. The sequence continues at coordinate 11,863 of NZ_JBEZGX010000002.1, read as the reverse complement.
GGCCAGCTTGGTGCTGGCGGCTTGCTGGAACACAGTGCATACAGTTTCGGCTCTGGTCAATAGGTCGACCAAGTATTGACTTCGCCGGGCGAAAGTGTACACAGTTTGAGAGCGCGGTTTGCCCGGACGTGGCAGGCGGCGCACTCGACAGACCCGCACAGACCCGATCGGAGATCGTCATGACGGATGTCGCCGCACTTCCGGCGGGGCAGGCCGAGGGGGTGCCGTCATGACCGCACCGCCCCTGAGCGAGGTGGCGGACACTCTTCTCGCCGCTCACCACAGCCGGGTTCCGGTCGAACCGCTCGTGGGCACGTACCGCGGGCTGACGCTCACGGACGCCTACGAGATCCAGCTGCTGCAAGTCCGCCGCCGCGTCGCCGGCGGAGCGCGGATCAAGGGCCACAAGGTCGGCCTGTCGTCCCCCGCCATGCAGCGGCAGTTGGGGGTGGACCAGCCGGACTACGGCCATCTGCTGGACGACATGTTCTGGCTGGAGAACGCCCCCGTGCCGGCCTCACGGTTCCTTCAGCCGCGGGTCGAGCCGGAGATCGCCTTCGTGCTCAGACGTCCGCTGGCCGGACCGGGAGTCACGGTCGCGGAGGCCGCCGCGGCCGTGGACTTCGTCCTGCCGGCGCTGGAACTGATCGACTCACGCATCCGCGACTGGCGCATCGGGATCGTCGACACCGTCGCGGACAACGCCTCCGCCGGCGGCGTCGTCCTCGGCAGCACCCCGGCCCGGCTGACGGACGTCGATCTCCGCCTCGCCGGCTGCACGCTGCACCGCAACGGCGACCTGGTCGGCACCGGCGCGAGCGGCGCGGTGCTCGGCTCGCCGCTGACCTCGCTGGTCTGGCTGGCCAACACCGTCGGCGCGCGCGGCGTGGTCCTGGAGGCGGGACACGTCGTGCTGCCGGGTTCCGTCACCGCCTCCGTCGCCGTCGGCGCGGGTGACACCGTCACCGCCGCCTTCGCCGGGATCGGCAGCGTCACGGCACGCTTCACCGAGGAGAGTTCATGAGCAAGGTCACCGCGGCCATCGTCGGCCCGGGCAACATCGGCACCGACCTGCTCGCCAAGCTGATGCACAGCCCGACCGTCGAGGTCCGCTACATGGTCGGCGTCGACCCGGCATCGGACGGGCTGGCCCGGGCCCGCGACCTGGGTCTGGAGACGTCCGCGGAGGGAGTGGACTGGCTGCTGTCGCGCGGCGAACCACCGCAGCTGGTGTTCGAGGCGACCTCCGCGAAGGCGCACATCGCGAACGCGGCGCGCTACGCCGCAGCGGGCATCCAGGCGATCGACCTGACCCCGGCGGCCGTCGGCCCGCTCGTCTGCCCGCCGGTGAACCTGGAAGAACACCTGGACGCCCCCAACATCAACATGATCACCTGCGGCGGGCAGGCCACCCTCCCGATCGTGCACGCGGTCTCCCGCGTGGTCCCGGTCGAGTACGCGGAGATCGTCGCGTCGATCGCCTCCCGGTCGGCCGGACCCGGAACCCGCGCGAACATCGACGAGTTCACCGAGACCACCTCGCACGCCATCGAGCGGGTCGGCGGCGCGGGCAAGGGCAAGGCGATCATCATCCTCAACCCGGTCGACCCGCCGATGATCATGCGCGACACGGTGTTCTGCGCCATCCCGGAGGACGCCGACCGGGACGCCATCAACGAGTCCGTCGCGCGCATGGTCGGCGAAGTGGCCGCGTACGTCCCGGGCTACACGCTGCGGGCGGACCCCCAGTTCGACGATCCGCGCCCCGAATGGAAGGGACGAGCCCGGGTGGCCGTCTTCCTCGAGGTGCGCGGCCGGGGCGACTACCTGCCGCCCTGGGCAGGAAACCTGGACATCATGACGGCCGCGGCCGCTCGCGTCGGCGAGCGGCTGGCGGAAGCCCGGATCACGGCGGTGACTTCATGACCACCCTCACCAACTCCCAGCAGCCGCGAGCGCTGCGGATCACCGACTCCACCCTCAGGGACGGCTCGCACGCCATGCGGCACCGGTTCACCGAGAATCAGGTGCGCGGTGTCGTGCACGCCCTCGACCAGGCGGGCGTCGAGGTCATCGAGGTGGCCCACGGTGACGGCCTCGGCGGCGCCAGCTTCAACTACGGCTTCTCCGCCGTGGACGAGATCCGGCTGATCGAGGCTGCCGTCGACGAGGCGACCCGGGCGAAGATCGCCGTGTTGCTGCTGCCCGGCGTCGGCACGGTCACCGACCTGAAGCGCGCCCACGCCGTCGGCGCGGATGTGGCCCGGATCGCCACCCACTGCACCGAGGCCGACACGTCCGCCCAGCACTTCGCCGCCGCCCGCGAGTTGGGCATGGAGACGGTCGGCTTCCTGATGCTCTCGCACCGCGTCGGCCCGGCAGAACTCGCCGCCCAGGCGCGGATCATGGTGGATGCCGGTGCCCAGTGCGTCTACGTCGTCGACTCGGCCGGGGCCCTGGTGCTGAGCGACGCGCAGGCCCGGGTCGAAGCCCTGGTGCAGGAGATCGGACACGAGGCGCAGGTCGGCTTCCACGGCCACCAGAACCTCTCCCTCGGCGTCGCCAACTCGGTGCTCGCCTACCAGGGCGGTGCCCGGCAGATCGACGGCGCCCTGTGCGCGCTCGGCGCCGGCGCCGGAAACGCGCCGACCGAGGTGCTCGCGGCCACCTTCGAACGCCTGGGCATCCCCACCGGCCTGGACGTCGGCCTCGCCATGGCCGCCGCGCAGGACGTGGTCAAGCCGTTCATCCCCCGGCTGCCGTGGATGGACCGTTCCTCGATCGTGCAGGGCTACGCGGGCGTCTACTCCAGCTTCCTGCTGCACGCCGAACAGGCCGCCGAACGCTACGGGGTACCCGCCCACGAGATCCTCCAGCGGGTCGGCGAGGCCGGATACGTCGGCGGCCAGGAGGACATGATCATCGACATCGCGCTGAGGCTGGCCGAAGAGCGCGAGAAGGCGGGGGCCAGCCGATGAGCTGGGACATCGCTCGCGCCGCCACCGTCCTGCTGGCGGCCGAGGACAACCGTACCGACCGCGGTCCGATCACCGACGAGTGGCCCGGACTCGACCTGGACACCGCCTACGCGGTCCAGGACGAGACGCTGCGCCGCCGACTCGACCGGGGCGAGCACATCGTGGGCATCAAGCTCGGCCTGACCTCGCGTGCCAAACAGGAGCGGATGGGCATCGCTGCGCCCCTGACGGCCTGGCTGACCGACGGCATGTTGCTGCCGACCGGAGCTCCCGTCCCGCAGGGCCGGCTGATCCACCCGCGCGCCGAACCGGAGATCGTGTTCGTGATGAAGGACCCGCTGGCCGGTCCCGGTGTCACCGCCGCCACCGCCCTGGCCGCGGTCGGCTCGGTGCACGGCGGCATCGAAGTGATCGACAGCCGCTACCGCGACTTCCGCTTCACCCTGCCCGACGTGGTCGCCGACAACGCCTCCTCCGGCCGATTCCTCACCGGCCCGGTCGGTGTGGCGCCCGAGGCGCTGGACCTGGCGATGGAAGCCTGCCTGGTCGAGGTCGACGGCCAGGTCGCCGACAGCGCCACCGGTGCCGCCGTCCAGGGCCACCCGGCCGAGGCCCTGGCCCTGGCCGCCAACGAGCTCGGCCGCCGGGGCCTGGCGATCGAGCCCGGCTGGCTCGTGCTCACCGGCGGCATGACCGACGCCGTACCCGTACCGCCCGGCACCACCGTCGCGGTGCACTTCACCCACCTCGGTTCGCTCCACCTGACGGGAGGCTGACATGCCGCTGATCGAAGTGACGATGGTCCACGGACGGACCCCGGAGGAGATCCGGTCGCTGATCCACGAGGTCACCAGGGCGGTGGTCGAGGCACTGGACGTACCGCAGCACAGCGTCCGCGTGGCCGTCCGGGAACTGCCGAAGACCCACTGGGCGGCCGGTGACGTCACCATCGCCGAGCGGGAAGCGGCGACGGAAGCGGCGACCACGACCGGGGGAGCGGCGCACTGATGGAGTTCTACGGTCATGTGATCGACGGCGAGGAAGTGGCCTCGCTCTCGGGCGCCGCCTTCTCGTCCACCGACCCCTACACCCGCCGGCCCTGGGCGGAGGCCGCCCTCGGCGCCAGCGCCGACGCCGACCGCGCGGTGAGAGCGGCTCGCCGTGCCTTCGACGACGGCCCCTGGCCACGCATGGGCGCGGCGGAGCGCGGCCGGATCCTCCACCGTCTGGCGGACCTGATCGAGCAGAACGCGGAGGAACTGGCCCAGGCGGACACCCGGGACATGGGCAAGCCGATCACCCAGTCACAGGGCAACGACGTTCCGCGCACGGCGGCGAACTTCCGTTTCTTCGCCGACCACGCGAGGCTCTCCACCTCCGAGAGCTACCCGATGGACACCGGCCACCACGCCTACACGCGTTTCGACCCGGCCGGGGTCGTCGCGGCGATCGCGCCGTGGAACTTCCCGATGATGCTGGAGTCCTGGAAGGTCGCACCGGCGCTCGCCTGGGGCAACACGGTGGTGCTCAAGCCGGCCGAGGACACCCCCGTCTCGGCCACGCTCATGGCGCGGCTGGCCCTGGAAGCGGGCATGCCCCAGGGCGTGTTCAACGTCGTCCACGGGTACGGCCCCGACTCGGTCGGCCAGGCCCTCACCGAGCACCCGGCCGTGGACCGGATCACCTTCACCGGCGAGTCCGGCACCGGCCGCGTCATCGCCGCCGCCGGCGCCCGTAACCTCACCCCGGTCAGCCTCGAACTCGGCGGCAAGGGGGCGAACATCGTCTTCGCCGACGCGGATCTGGACGGCGCCGTCGAGTGGTCGATCCGCGCCGTGTACACCAACTCGGGCCAGGTGTGCCTGGCCGGCTCCCGGTTGTACGTCCAGCGGGAGGTCTACGACGAGTTCCTCACGCGGTTCGTCGCGGCGGCGGACGCCATGGTCATCGGCGACCCCAAGAACCCGGCCACCCAGATCGGACCACTGGCCTCCGCCGAGCACCACGCCAAGGTCGCCGGCTACGTGGACACCATCGCCCAACAGGGCGGCACGCTCCGCACCGGTGGTCGGGGCGAGGGCTGGACCATGCGCCCCACCGTCGTCACCGGCATGGCCCCTACCGCCCGGCACGTCCGGGAGGAGATCTTCGGGCCGGTGGTCGTCGTGATCCCGTTCGCCACCGAGGCCGAGGTGATCGAACTCGCCAACGACACACCGTACGGGCTCAACGCGATGCTGTTCACCGAGAACCTGCACCGCGCCCACCGCGTCGCGGCAGCGCTCCGGGCGGGTACGGTCTGGGTGAACTGCTTCTTCGTACGGGACCTGCGGGCCCCCTTCGGCGGCGTCGGCGACTCCGGAATCGGGCGCGAGGGAGGCACGTTCAGCCGGGAGTTCTTCACCGAGCCCAAGGCAGTGGTGATGCAGATCGACCCGGCCGGTCCCGACCGGCCTCGGGGTGGCCGGCGACGGTCGGCCGCGTGACCGGCCACCGCTATGGCGAGGTCGGCGGGCCGGGCCCCGGCAGGCGGCGGGGTTCACCGACCTTGAAGGCACAGCGCCCATAAGTGTTCCAAGGGCGCGGCGATCAGGGGGAGTCGGTGCTCACCGATGCCGTGGTCCCGAAGAGTCCGCCCTGCGGGTGGCGACGGATCTGCGCTCTGCCGCGGTGACCTCATCTGCCTGCTCGCCGCGTTCCTCGGGGCCCGGCCCGCTCACGCCGCATCACCATCCATGCCAGTGCTGTCACTTGCCGTCCAGCGTAATTTCACCATATGCTGAAACTAGTTTCCATGCGCGGGGAAATTAGGAGTTGCCGGCGGTGGCGGTCGGTGTCGCGGCTGCAAGACCGAGTGGGCGACCCGACCAGGGACACGCCGGCGGTGACGGCAGCGGCCGCGCCCAGGCCGCCACCGTCGGCTTCCCCGCTTGGCCCGGTGGGGCGGGGCAACCGCCCGGTGCGGCGCCCGGCCCGGGGTTTTCCGGTGTCGGTGTGTCGCCTTCGGGGCTCCGTCATGTGTGCGCGGTGTGGTTCTTCCGGCCGGCTGGTCGTCGGCCTGTACATCGATCAGGAAGGGAATCGCCGATGGGCGACGTCATCCACATCGACGGCACCGCCTCCACCAAGCAGGGCGGCCTGTACGCGCCCTGGGTCACCCGCTGATCCAGCGGCGTCACGACGGTCGAGGCGGCCACCGATCCCACCCATGGCCCCGTCGACCGGCGTCCTGTTCCGCATCCCCCGGCTCGAAGCAAGCAGCCTGATCGCGCCCTGAACGCGAGCGCGTTGGCTGTCCGACTTCCGTAGGGGTGGAACACCCGCCCGCGCCCTGCGGCTCCCGACTACGGAGCCGCAGGCGCGGCGAAGGTCACGACTGGCTACCCGGCCGTCATCGAGGCCCTCCGAAGGCGGAGCACAGCGTGTTCCTCCACCCCGTCACGGTGGTGCGGCGCGATGTCGCCGTGCTGACCCGCCAGTGGCCGCACCGACGTCCGCCGGGCTGCGTCAGGCAGCACTTGGCGCAGCCGTGACAGTCTCGCGAAGGGCGTCCTCGGTCGGTGTGGGCGTGAGGCCGAAGGCTTCCTGGGCCTGGCGGGAGTCCAGGACGAACGGGTGGTCAAACTGGTAGCGGACCTCGGGGATCTCCCGGGCGTCGGCGTTGAACAGGCCGGCCAGGCGGAGCACGGAGGCGGGCATCCGGCTCGTCCGGGCGGTGGGGGCGGCGGCCAGGGTGGCGGCGAGGCCGGCCGGTTCGCGGATGGACCTGGGCGGCGGGGTCGGGGCGTGCCAGGGGCGGCCCCAGGTCGACTCGTCGTCGGCGACGGCGACCAGGGTGCGAGCCATGTCGCCGGTGTAGGTCCAGCTGTGCGGGGCTGCCCGCCTAGCGGTGAGGGGTCTGGGTGCGCGCCGCAGGCGCTGGAGGACGTCTGGCGGTTGCGTGGGGTGTCGGGCGCGGGAGGGGGCACGGTGGTGGCGGTGGGACCGGGGTGGAGTTCGTCACCGCGGCATGGGCAGTCTGCTGCCGGATGACCGTGCTGGAGGCGGGGGCCGGCCGCTCGCGGGGCTGCTCCCGGGGGAGGCCGGCGAGCCGATGGCCGCCTGGTAGGTGAAGGTCCTCTCCGTCCGGCGCGAGCCGGAGGGTGGGCTGATCCATGCCGTTCAGGACAACCGCGAAGCGGCCGGAGCGATCGTCAATCCCGGCGCGTTGATGATGGCGGGCCGGGGTGCGGGACGCACCGGCGAACTACCCGCACTCGTGAGTCGGGGCGCATATCTCGAACGGTCTGGGCCCGGGAGTCGTTAGACTCGTTTCAGCGTATGCTGAAATTGTGGTGGGCGGCAGGTGCCGCCCCCTTCGACCTGATGCGGAAAGGTGATGCGGGTGACTGGGCGGGGCCCCCGGGGGGAACGCGGTGAGCAGGCGGACAAGATCCTCGCCGCCGCCCGCAGATCCTTTGCGACGCGCGGATACGCCGCAACCTCGCTCCGCGCGGTTGCAGTGGAGGCCGGCGTCGACCCCGGCCTGGTGCACTACTACTTCCGCACCAAGCCCGGACTGCTGGAAGCGGTCATGCAGCCCCCCGTGGAGTTCGGGGCGGCGGTGGCCGCGGCCGCCGAGCGGCCGCTCCACGAGCGGGGGCGCGCGTTCGTGCAGGCCAACCTCCGCCTGTGGGAGGACCCCGCCTCCGCCGAGGTCCTGCGCGCCATCATCCTGACCGCCGCCCAGGAGCCCGCCGCCTTGCAGCGCCTGCGGCAGTTGTTCTCCGAGCTCGTCCTGGCCGTCGTCTCCCACAGTCTGCCCGACGCCGAACGCACCCTGCGCGCCAGTCTCATCGCCACCCAGATCGTCGGCATGGTGATGAACCGCTACATCTGGCAGGTCGGCGACATCGCGTCGCTCTCCGCCGACGCCGTCACCGACCTCCTCGCCCCCACCATCCAGCGCTACCTCGTCGACCCCCTGCCGTGACCGGCGGTCTCCGCTGTCAACCCCGCACTGATCGACGTCAGCGCCCAGGGCTTCCGTAGCGACAGCGACCACGGCACCCACGCGGCCTACGACGACGTCATCCAGGTGGCCGGCGGCCGGGTCCGGCTCGACCGTCAGATCTCCGGACAGCCGCACTACGTGCCCACCGTGCCGGCGGACAAGATCTGCGGCATGCAGATCGCCCAGTCGGTCCTGGCCGCACCGCACTGCCGGGAGCGCGGCCGCATGGGTCAGCACGTCGAGGTCCCGATGGTCGACACGGTGCTCGCCTTCAAACCGGGCGCCGCCGGCCTGGAGCCGGAGGGGCGCTCGACTCGCTCACCCGGCCCCGAGCGCCGGGCCCAACGATCCGCCGACGGCGGGATGTGCATCCTGTCGCAGCGCGACCGAAACCGGCGGGACTTCACCGCTTTCGCCGGCCACCTCGAACCGGCCGAGGACCCGTCCTTCGTCACCGGTCCCGACCACGCCCACCACGCCGACGACCTCTACGGGCGATGGCGGAGCTGATACCACGGCACAACGTGCCCGACGGCTTGCTGCTCGGGCAGCGCGGCGACGGCTGGAAGGAGGTCGTCGGTGAGCCTGCCTTCGAGTGCGGCCGCCCGGAGCGCTACCGAGCGCTGCGTCCGAGCTACTGACTCCGGCTCGTCAGGGTGCACTTGCGAAGTCCCTGATGGGTCTGGGTGGCTGTATCCGGTGGTGTGTGAGGATGATCAGGCCCTCAGAGCCGACGGGGTCGGGAGCGGTCGTGCACCTGAGGAGTGGGGCCCTCGATCAGGTGGGCTCGGGCGTCGAGAATCCACCCGTTGCCGAGCCGCAGTACCGATTCGTCCGGGGGAGGGGAGGTCGGTCAGGGCCTGCATGCGATCTGCGCCGGGTTGTGTCGGCGGGTGCCGGGTGCTCCGCGGCTCCGGTACGCCGCGTGCCTGCACCTGTCCGCCACGGCGACCTCGACCTCGGAGGCCGCCGTGTCCGGTGGACACGTGCTCCTGTCAGGCCGCTCGTTTGGTCCTTCCGTGCCGGCGCACCTGCCCCCGGCCTCCGTGGCGCACCATCCAGCATCATCCGAACGATGGGTGACAACAGGACAGGCGAGGGGCGGAGGCCGGGGAGCGCCGATGGCGGGCGGTGGGTAGGCGGTCAGCGAGGCGGCCCGAGGATGACGTTGCCGTGCAGGGAGGCGGCTTCGCGGAGGCGGTCCTTGTTGAGCTCGAACCCCTCCGGGCGGGGGGTGGTGATGTCGCGTCCGGCGTGCCGGAACATCTCCTCGATGCCTCCGGGGGTGGTGATGAGGAGGAGGTCCGCGCGGTGGGACGTGATGCGGTAGCTGTGGGGGATGTTCCGGGGCAGGTATATGGCGCCGCCTTCGGACAGTTCGTGGCATTCGTCGCCGGCCCACACCAGCGCATTGCCCTTGAGGAGGACGAAGACCTCGTCCTCGCGGGTGTGGAGGTGGAATGGCGGGGCCTCGTCCTTGGGGACGTCGAACAGTCCGACGGTGAGCTTTCCTTCGGTGGCCTGGCTGTCGAGCAGGATGGTGAGCAGCCCGCCGCCGAGCCACTCGAGGGTCTGCTGCTGATCGGGATTGGCGAGGTAGGGCATGGTCATGCCGGTCTCCGGAATGGATGTGGTGGCCCAGAGGCCGAGGGGCGAGGCGCCGACGCGTCCCGGACGCGGTGGCAGTGCTGGGGGGCGGGCGCCATCGGTGACGCCGGCTGTGCCGCGGAGGAGGAAGGCCTTGCTAGCGGCGGGTGAAGCGGGTGATGAGGGTGACGGTGGTGAGGCCCTTGATCATTCCGGCCCTGTTCCAGCCCATGCCGAAGTCGTTGCGGTCGATGACGACCTGGGAGCTGAGGGTCACGTCGTCAGGGCCGGTGGACGTGGTGCGGGCGCTGAAGGTGAGCGGGCGGGTCCTGCCGAGCACGGTGAGGTGGCCGGTGACCTCGGCGGTTCCGGTGTAGTCGGTGACGACGCCGGTGGCGGCGAAGGTGAACGTCGGATACCTCTCGACGTCGAAGAAGTCCGCAGAGCGCAGGTGATCGTCGAGCTTGGCCTGCTTGCTGTGGATCGACGCGGCCTCGATGGTCAGCGTGCCGTGCACGGAACCGTCGAGGCCGATCTCGCCTTCTCCGCTGAGTCCGGTGAAGGCGGCCCTGACCGTGGCCAGCCCCCACACCGACTTGTGCTTGATCTCCACTGATGACCTGGTCGCGTCCAGGACCCAGGAGCCGGCGCTGAGGCCGGACGGTCCGCCGGAGGGCCGGGAGGGGTTGGTGGGGTGGCTCGTCATGGCGACCGCCTTTCACTGTGGGACGGGGGGTGAGCTTCCGGACGGAGCTGCTCGGCCGCCGGCACCGCGGGCGGGGACGGCAAGGTCCTTCCGGTGCCGCGCGACCACGTACGGCACCGTGAAGGGGTTCTTTCCCCGGGCAGGTGCGCGTCGGCGCGGATCCGGACGCCGTCGGACGCCGTGATCCACTCCTGCTTGAGCGTGCTCGTGATCGACTCTTAGTTTCATCACATGTGGAAACTAGTTTCAGCGTATGATGAAACTGCCGTGGGCGGCAAGGTCCGTTCCCGAATGCCCCACGGTCCACCGCGTCCTGAGAGGCGCGCCCGAGGTCTGTGCCCTCACCGGCACGCACCCAGCCCGGCCTACCGTCACCGCACCCACGCACCGAGGATCATGCCGCGTGCCACATCACCGACCGATCGCCCCGCCTGGCGCCGAACGGCCCGGCCAGGCGCTGCCAGCCGTCGAAGTCGCCCTGGACTTCGACGGCGACGTCGGCGACAGCCGCCGCCCCGGGCGCGCGCAACCGCGGGACGAGGTCGCCCGGGCCGCCGACGCCCTGCGCGCGCTTGGCATCGACCGGAGTGACCGGGTCGCGCTCCAACCGCCGGTGATCCCGGACTTGGTGGTGGACAACCCCGCCGACGTGCGCGAGCTGCCGGCCGCCGGCGCGACCCAGCTGATCTGGGAGGCCGAGCCCCGCGGTGACACGCCGGTGCCGCTGTGGCGGCTTGCCGGGAAGTACGGCGTCACCGTCTGGCACGCCGACCCCGTGGCGCTGACGGACCTGCTGCGCGGCGTACTCGGACCCGTTGATGGATACGACCTGAGGAGCCTGCGGCCGACAGTCGGGCTCAGCTCGGCTCGAGGGCGCCCCGGGCGGCGACCGGTTCTGGCGCCGGGAGCGCCTCGGCACCGGCCGGAGCACCCTCGGGGGGCTGTGCGGCAGCGCCCGGCCCCGGCTTGCGGTCCCGTCGCAGCGGAGCGCCCGACCGTACACGGTCCGCTGGTCGTGGCGGCTCGGACGGCGCACACCGACTGGCGGCCCGGAACCTGCGCTGACCGGGTCGGGCGGCACGCGAGCGGGACCGAAGGAGGGCAGAAGGGTTTTCGGCCCGGCGTGACCACGGGTCTACCCGGTCCGGGGCGCCGCATCACCTGCCGCGGGCCGTGATGGACGACGCCGCTGGTGGGGCCTTGGCGGCCCGAACGACCTTCCGACGAGACACGCACGAAGACGCACGAGGAGCACAAAGTGAGTAATGAGAGCCTGGCCAACCTGCTCAAGGAGGAGCGTCGTTTCGCTCCCCCGGCAGAGCTCGCCGCAGCGGCCAACGTCACCGCGGCCGCGTACGCGCAGGCCTCCGAGGACCGCCTGGGCTTCTGGGCCGAACAGGCCCGCCGCCTGGACTGGGCCACCGAACCCACCCAGACGCTCGACTGGTCGAACCCCCCGTTCGCCACCTGGTTCGCCGACGGCACCCTCAACGTCGCCCACAACTGCGTCGACCGCCACGTCGCCAACGGCCTCGGCGACCGCGTCGCCATCCACTTCGAAGGCGAACCCGGCGACAGCCGCTCCATCACCTACGCCCA
>NZ_JBEZGX010000001.1:316399-454501 GCF_040650235.1 Kitasatospora sp. NPDC048722 | reverse complement strand
CGTGGGGGCGCGGGTGGGCCCGCCCCCCGCGGGGCGCGGCGGTCTTCGCGGGCGGGCCCACCGGGCGCGCGCCCCCCCCCCCCCCCCCGGGGCCCCCCCCGGGGGGGGGACCCCGCCCCGCCCGCCCCCCCGCTTCCCGCTTCCCGCTTCCCGCTTCCCGCTCGCCGCTCGCCGCTCGCCGGGGAGCTCAGCGGTTGCCGACCGCCTGCTTCACCAGCGTCCGCCCGAAGTCCCACATCAGGCCGCTCCCCCGGTGCGCGTCGTCCATGACGTCGGTGAACGCCGTGACGAACCGGTCGACGTCCCGCTCGGTGATGATCAGCGGCGGGATCAGCTTGATCACCTCCAGGTGGTCCCCGGACACCTGGGTCAGGATCCGGTGGCGCTGGAGCAGCGGCACGACCACCATCTGGGCGAACAGCCCCTTGCGGGCCGCCTGGAGCGCGGTCCACCCGGTGCGCAGCTTGAGCGACCTGGGCCGGCCGAACTCGATGCCGATCATCAGCCCCTTGCCGCGCACCTCGGCCAGCAGCTCGTACTTGTCGACGAGCGCGGCGAGCCGCTCCCGGAAGTGGTCGCCGACCTGCCGGGCGTTCTCGACCACCTTCTCCTCGCGCATGACCTCCAGGGTCGCGAGCCCGGCCGCCATCGCCTGGGCGTTGGAGCCGAAGCTGGCCGAGTGGACGAGCACGCGGTCCATCGAGGAGTACACCTTCTCGAAGATCCAGCCCTTGCCGAGCGTCGCCCCGACCGGCACGTACCCGCCGGACAGCGCCTTGGCCGCGCAGACCAGGTCGGGCAGCACGCCCTCCTCGTGCTGGTAGGCGAAGAACTTCCCGGTGCGGCCGATCCCGGTCTGCACCTCGTCGCAGATCAGCAGCGCCTTGTGCTCGTGCAGCAGGTCCTGGGCCGCGCGCAGCCAGCCGGGCGGGGGCGCGAGGACGCCCTTGCCCTGGATCGGCTCGACGATCAGCGCCGCGACGTCGCCGCGCTTCAGCTCCTTGGCCAGCGCGCCGAGGTCGCCGAGCGGGATGGCGGTGTCGGGCAGCAGCGGGTCGAAACCCTTGCGGAAGCCGGTCTCCCCGTTGACGGAGAGCGAGCCGGCGGTGAGCCCGTGGAAGGCGTGGTCGGCGTAGAGGATCCGCTTGCGGCCGGTGGCGTAGCGGGCGAACTTCAGCGCGGTCTCGACCGCCTCGGTGCCGCTGTTGCCGAAGAACACCCGGTCCAGCCCCGGCGCGTACGAGAGCAGCCGCTCGGCCAGCAGCCCCGGCAGCGGCGGGCAGTCGAAGCGCACGAGGTCGGGCAGGTCGAGGTCCATGACCTGCTGGACCGCCGAGCGCACCACGGGGTGGTGGCGCCCGAGGGCGAAGATGCCGAAGCCGGCCAGCATGTCGAGGTACTCGTTGCCCTCGGCGTCGTAGAAGTACGGGCCCTGCGCGCGCTCGTAGTACTTGTCGAAGCCGATGGTGTGGAGCATCCGCGGCAGCTGCGGGTTGAGGTAGCGGCCGTGCAGCTCGTACCGCTCGCCGCCGCGCTCGGCGATCAGGGCGGCGAGGTCGAAGGCGGTGCGGTCGGGGTCAGCCGGCATGGCGCGGGTTCGCTCCTCTGGTCGGTAGCAGGTTCTTGGCGAAGACGGCGGTCTGGGCCGCGACCCCGGTGCCGGTCAGTCCGGCCTCCTCCAGGACCTCGCCGCGGGCGGCGTGGCCGAGGAACTCCTGGGGCAGGCCGAGCACCCGCACCGGGACGTCGACGTCGGCGTCGCGCAGCGCCTGGGCGACGGCGGCTCCCACGCCCCCGGTGCGTCCGTTGTCCTCGACGGTGACCACGAGCCGGTGGGCGGCGGCGAGTCCGGGCAGAGCCGGGTCGACGGGCTTGACCCACCGCGGGTCGACGACGGTCGCGGTGAAGCCCTCGGCGATCAGCAGCCGGGCGGCGTCCAGGCAGGCCGGCGCGGTGGTGCCGACGGCGACCAGGAGGATCTCGGGCAGGTCGCCGGTGCGCAGCAGCACGTCCACGCCGCCGACGCGTTCGACGGCCGGGACGGCGGGACCGATGGTCGCCTTGGGGAAGCGCACGACGGTGGGGGCGTCGGCGACGTCGACGGCCTCGCGCAGCTGGGCGCGCAGCTGGTCGGCGTCGCGCGGGGCGGCGAGCCGCAGGCCCGGCACGACCTGGAGGATCGACATGTCCCACATGCCGTTGTGCGAGGCGCCGTCCGGCCCGGTCACCCCGGAGCGGTCGAGGACGAAGGTGACGCCGAGCCGGTGCAGGGCGACGTCCATCAGGACCTGGTCGAAGGCGCGGTTGAGGAAGGTCGCGTAGACGGCGACGACGGGGTGCAGCCCGCCGGTGGCGAGCCCGGCGGCGCTGGTGACGGCGTGCTGCTCGGCGATGCCGACGTCGAAGGTGCGCTCGGGGTGGGCCTTGGCGAACCGTTCCAGCCCGACCGGCTGGAGCATCGCCGCGGTGATCGCCACGACGTCGGGCCGCTCGGCGCCGAGCGCGACCATCTCCTCGCCGAACACCGAGGTCCACGAGACGCCGCCGCTGGGCGAGATCGGCAGGCAGGTGTAGGGGTCGATCGGGTTGACGGCGTGGAAGCGGTCGGCCTCGTCCTGTTCGGCGGGCCGGTAGCCGCGTCCCTTGACGGTCAGGCAGTGCACGATGACCGGGCCGCCGAAGCCCCGGGCCTGGCGCAGCGCCTGTTCGACGGCGCCGAGGTCGTGGCCGTCGATCGGGCCGAGGTACTTGAGCCCGAGGTCCTCGAACATGCCCTGCGGGGCGAAGGCGTCCTTGAACCCCTTCTTGGCGCCGTGCAGCGCGTCGAAGATCGGCTGGCCGACCAGCGGGGTGCGCTGCAGCGCACCCTTGCCGAGGGCGAGGAAGCGCTCGTAGCCCTGGGTGGTGCGCAGGGTGGCGAGGTGGTGGGCGAGGCCGCCGATCGTCTTCGCGTAGGAGCGCTCGTTGTCGTTGACGACGATGACGAGCGGCCGGTCCTTCGCGTCGGCGATGTTGTTGAGCGCCTCCCAGGCGAGGCCGCCGGTGAGCGCGCCGTCGCCGATGACGGCGACGGTGTGCCGGTCGTGCTGGCCGAGCAGCTGGGCGGCCTTGGCCAGGCCGTCGGCGTAGGAGAGGGCGGTCGAGGCGTGCGAGTTCTCGACGATGTCGTGCTCGGACTCGGCGCGCGACGGGTAGCCGGACAGGCCTCCCTTCATCCGCAGCCGGCTGAAGTCCTGGCGCCCGGTGAGGAGCTTGTGGACGTAGCTCTGGTGCCCGGTGTCGAAGACGATCCGGTCGTACGGGGAGTCGAAGACCCGGTGCAGGGCGATGGTCAGCTCCACCACGCCGAGGTTCGGGCCGAGGTGCCCGCCGGTCCGGGTGACGGCGTCGATCAGGAAGTCGCGGATCTCGTCGGCGAGCAGCGGCAGTTCGGCGGCGGGGAGCTTTCGCAGGTCGGCCGGGGACGTGACGCTGGAGAGCAGTGACATGGGTACACCTCACGACTCGAGTGGTGCGGTGGTGCCTTCGCCCCCGTGGGGCTGGGCCGGCCCGGGCACGGCGCCCGGGCCGGTCTGGAGAGACCTGGTCCGCCGGAGCGGCTCCGGTCAGCGGCCGCGGTTGGCGCTGACGGTCTCGGTGATCGCGCGCAGCGATTCCTTGAGCGAGCCCATGGTGGCGAGCACCGCCGTCGGCTCGTAGCCGCAGTGGGCCATGCAGTTCTCGCAGCGCGGGTCCTTGCCGCGGCCGTACTTACTCCAGTCGGTCTTCTCGACCAGCTCGCGGTAGGTGGGCACGTACCCGTCGGCCATCAGGTAGCAGGGCCGCTGCCAGCCGAAGAGCGAGTAGTTGGGGATGCCCCACGGCGTGCACTCGAAGTCCTTCTTGCCCTCCAGGAAGTCCAGGAAGAGCGGACTGTGGTTGAGACGCCAGCGCTGGCGGTTGCCGCCGGCGAAGGCCTTGCGGAACAGCTCGCGGGTCTGGGTGACGCCGAGGAAGTGCTCCTGGTCGGGGGCCTTCTCGTAGGCGTAGGCCGGGGAGATCATCATCTCGTCGACCTTGAGCTCGTCGTTGAGGTAGTCCAGCACCTCGATGACGGTCTGCGGGGTGTCGGTGTTGAAGAAGGTGCTGTTGGTGGTGACCCGGAAGCCGCGCCGCTTGGCCTCCTTGATCGCCGCCACCGCCTCGTCGAAGGTGCCCTCCTTGGCCACCGACTCGTCGTGCCGCTCGCGCATGCCGTCGATGTGCACGGCGAAGGTGAAGTAGGGCGAGGGCCGGAACTTGTCGATCTTCTTGCGCAGCAGCAGCGCGTTGGTGCACAGGAACACGTACTTGCGGCGCTCCACCAGCTGGCGGACGATCTCGTCGATCTGCGGGTGCATCAGCGGTTCGCCGCCGGCGATCGAGACCATCGGCGCCCCGGACTCCAGCACCGCGCCGACCGCCTGGGCGACCGGCATCCGCTGCTTCAGCACGCCCGCCGGGTGCTGGATCTTGCCGCAGCCCTCGCACGCGAGGTTGCACGCGAAGAGCGGTTCCAGCTCGACGATCAGCGGGAACTTGTCCCGCCGTTTGAGCAGCTTCTGCTGCATGAGGTAGGTGCCGACCCGCACGGTCTGGCGCAACGGCATGGCCATGGCTAGCTCGCCTCCTGGGGGAGCGTCGAGGATGTGGGGTGGTGCGGTTCCCTGCGGTCCGGGAGGTCCTGCCGGTACCAGTCGACGAGCGCGGGAACGGTCGCGCGCAGCGTCCGCCAGGCGCGCACCCCCGCGGGGAGCGTCCCGGGCCGCAGCAGCTCCCGCTCGGGGGTGTCCACGACCACCCGCAGGACGGCCGCGGGCAGCGCGGGCCGCAGCTCGTGCAGCGCGGCGAGGACGGCGGCGGCCTCCATGTCGACGGCGAGCGCGCCCTGGAGGTGCAGGGCCCGTCGTTCGAGGCCGCGGACGACGTGGTCGGCGGTGTGGTGCACCCCGGTGTGCACGGCCAGCCCGTGCTCCTTGAGCGCCCGGGCGAGGTCGGCGGCCGAGCGGACGGTGAACAGGTTGCCCTCCGCGTTGCGCACGCCGTCGGCGACGACGACGTCTCCCGGGGCGATCCCGGGGCCGACGGCCGCGCCGAAGCCGGCCACCACGACCGCGCCGTAGCCGCCCGGGGCGGAGCCGAGCACCCGGCGCACCGCGTGGCCGGCCCGCCGCCGGCCCACCCCGGTGCGCAACAGCACCGGCGGCCCGCCCGCCGAGCCGCGCCAGTCCCCGCCGCGCAGGGCCCAGACCTCGGGGCCGAGCGCGCAGAGCACCAGCAGGGGCGGAGTGGTCACCGGGACACCCCGATCACCGGGCCGGCGCCCTCCCGCAGGACCGCCGGACCGCCGCCCAGGTAGCGGCCGAGGGCGGTGACGGGGAAGACCAGCCGGTACAGGTGGTAGTTGATGGAGAAGTCCCATGGGAATCCGGTGCCGGTGAACTGCGGCTCGTCCCAGGTGCCCTCGGGCAGCTGGGTGCGCACCAGCCAGTCGACCCCGCGCTCCACCGCCGGGTTGGCCCGGCGGTCGGGGCCCTCGCCGGCCGCGAGCAGCGCCATCAGCGCCCAGGCGGTCTGCGAGGCGGTCGAGTCACCGCGCCCGGCCCAGCGCGCCGGGTCCTCGTAGGAGCGCATGTCCTCGCCCCAGCCGCCGTCGGCGTTCTGACGGTCCTCCAGCCAGCGGACGGCCCGGCGGATCGCCGGGTGCTCGTCCGGCACGCCGGCCGCGACGAGGGCGGGCACCACCGAGCCGGTGCCGTAGATGTAGTTGGTGCCCCAGCGGCCGAACCAGGAGCCGTCGGCCTCCTGGTTGCGCAGCAGCCACTCCACGCCGCGCCGGGTGCGCGGGTCCCGCGCCTGGCCGACCTCGGCGAGCATCTCGACGACGTGCGCGGTGACGTCGGCGGACGGCGGGTCGACCACCTCGCCGAAGTCGCAGAACGGCAGCTTGTTCGGCAGCGTGCTGGTGTTGTCGACGTCGAAGGCGCCCCAGGCGCCGTTCTTGGACTGCATGCCGAGGTTCCAGCGCACCCCCCGCTCCACCGCCCCGTCGACCTTCGCCGGATCGGGGTGGGCGACACGGCGCAGCGCGAGCACCACCTCGGCGGTGTCGTCGATGTCGGGGTAGGTGTCGTTCTCGAACTCGAACGCCCAGCCGCCCGCCTCCAGCGAGGGCCGCCGCACGCTCCAGTCGCCGCGCTTGCGGATCTCCTCGCCGAGCATCCAGTCGACGGCGGTCACCAGCGCCGGGTGGTCGGCCGGCAGACCGGCGTCGACCAGGGCGATGGTGGCCAGGCAGGTGTCCCAGACGGGGGACTGGCAGGCCTCCAGCCAGCGCATGCCGTCCTCGGTGTGCACGGTGAAGCGGTCGAAGGCGGTGAGCCCGGCCTGCATCACCGGGTGCTCCAGCTCGTAGCCCTCCAGGTGCAGGGCGATCAGCGAGTAGACGGCGGGCGGCTGGATGCCGCCCCAGCAGCCGTCGGCCTCCTGCCGCTCGACGATCCAGCGGCAGGCCTGGGCGATGGCGTGCTTGCGCAGCGGGCGCACCGCGCGGTGGTGGTAGGCGTGCAGGACCTTGTCGAGACGCTCGAAGAGGCCGTCCCAGCTGGTGGCGGGGGCGAGCGGCCGGTCGGGGAAGGGGTCCGCGGGGTCGGTGTGCAGCTCGGTGAGCGCGAAGGGCGCCGGGCGGACCGGGCGGTGGGCCGAGACGACGGTCAGCGGGACGATGGTCTGGCGGGCCCAGCAGCCGAAGGCGTAGATGTTCAGCGGCAGCCAGCGGGGCAGGAAGATGATCTCGGGCGGCATCTCGGGCAGCCGTTCCCAGGGCCACCAGCCGAAGAGCGCGAGCCAGATCCGGGTGAAGACCCGGGCGGCGGCGATGCCCCCGGCGGAGCGGACGTAGCGCGCGGCGGCCCGCATGTGCGGCGCGTCCGGGTCGTCGCCGGCGAGTTTGAGGGCGACGTACGCCTCGACGGTCGTGGACAGTTCGGGCGGCCCGCCGTGGAAGGTGGCCCAGGTGCCGTCCTCCCGCTGCTGGGAGCGGATCCAGTCGGCGGTGGCCGCGGTCTGTTCCTCGGTGCGGATCCCGAGGAACTGCCGGAGCAGTAGGTCCTCGGCGTCCATGGTGACGTTGGTCTCCAGATCGCCCTTCCACCAGCCGTCCGGACTCTGCAGCGAGAGCAGGTGGGCGGTGGCCCGGGCCAGCGCGTCCCGGGCGTCGGCCGGACCGGGGGCCGCCTCCCCGCCCGGTGGGGGCGGGGCGGGGTCCTCGGGCCGCCACAGTCCGGTGCCCAGCAGGGCCGGGGGGCGGTCGCCCACCGCGACCGGCTCAGGATCGTACTCAGGGTCGAGCCGGCCGTCCGCGGTTGCTGTCAACGTAACGTCACCTCTCTCGTACCACCACGAATTCGGCGAGTGCGACGAAGTGCTCGCGCACCGGGTCGGACATGGGCACCTCGTCGAGGGCGGCGAGGGCGGTCGTGTGCTGGCGGCGGGCCTCCTCCTGGGTCCAGGCACGGCCGCCGGCCTGCTCGATCAGCGCGGCCCGGGCGGCGAGCTCGGGCTCGCTCTCCTCCCCGCGGCCCGAGGGGTCGGCCAGCTGCTCGGCGAGGCGGCGCGACGCGGCGCCGCCCTCGGCGAGGGCGGCGGCGACCGGCAGGGACTTCTTGCGCTGGCGCAGGTCGCCCCAGTGCGGCTTGCCGGTGACCTCGGTGGCGCCCCAGATGCCGAGCAGGTCGTCCACCGCCTGGAAGGCCAGGCCCAGGTGGTGGCCGTAGCGCTGGAGCGAGCCGGAGACCTCGTCGTCGGCCCCGGCCAGCACGGCGCCGATCGCGGAGGCGGCGGCGAGCAGGGCGGCGGTCTTGCCGCCCTCCATCTCCAGGCACTCGGCGACGGTGACGCTGTCGCGCTGCTCGAAGGCGACGTCCATCGCCTGTCCGTCGATGAGCCGGCGGGTGGCGGTGGTGAGCAGCCGGACGGCGCGCGCGGCGTCGGCGGAGCTCGCCGGACCGGCCGCGCCGGCGTCGAGCAGCACCTCCGTCCCGAGCGTCGCCAGGGCGTCGCCGACCAGGATCGCCTGGGCCGGGCCGAAGACCGTCCAGGCAGTCGCCCGGTGGCGCCGGGTCTCGTCACCGTCCATCAGATCATCATGGAGCAGGGAGAAGTTGTGTACCAGTTCAACGGCGACCCCGCCGGGTACTCCCACCTCGGCCGACGCGCCCGCCGCCTGGGCGGACAGCAGGGCCAGCGCCGGGCGCACGGCCTTGCCGCCGTCCCCCTTCACGGCCGTACCGTCCCGGTCGATCCAGCCGAAGTGGTACGCCGCGACGGTGTCCATCGGTGCGGCCAAACGGGCGACGGCGGCGCGCAGCGGCGGGGTGCACAGCGTGCGGCTGCGGGCCAGCAGCTCCGGCACCGAGACCGGTTCGGCGTGCGCCGTGCCTCCAACGGCGGTGCCGGTGCGTGACTCCACGTGCGTTCCCTCTCCCTGGTGGTGCCGGACCGCGCGGGCCGGCCGGATGCTTGCGATGTCGGCGCGCCCGGGGTGCCCGGCGCGTCCGGGGGGACGGGCGCCGGCTCTCGCGGGGTCGCCGGCGACGGGGCCGCTGGTCACCTCGGCCACCTCCCGTCGCCCCGGTCCACCGGGCGGCGGGCGCCGGCGGCGGCGAGCGCCTCGTCGGCCGCGGCGTGGCCGCTGCGCACGGCGCCCTCCATCGTGGCGGGCCAGCCCGTGGCCGTCCACGAACCGGCCAGCAGCAGGCCGGGCACACGGGTGCCCGCCGAGGGGCGCAGCGCCGCGGTGCCGGGGGCCGGGTCGAACGTGGCGGTGCGCTCGCGGGTGACGAAGAAGTCCACCACCTCGGCGCCCGCCGCGGCGGGCAGCAGCCGGGCGAGCTCCGGGAGGTACCGCTCGCGCAGTTCGGCGACGGGCAGGTCGATCTCGTCCCGCACGGCGGACTGCGAGAGCGCCAGGTACTGGGCGCCGGGGTGCTCGCGGCCGAGCGGCGTGGCGGCCAGTCCGGAGTGGTCGGTGCGGTCGAAGACCCACTGGACCGGGGAGTCGAGCGCCGCGAAGAAGGGGCGGCGCAGGACCTTGCGGTCGTAGACGACGTGGACGTTGAGGATCGGTGAGGTGCCGAAGCCGGCCAGGCGCTCCTGTGCGGGGATCGCGTCCGGCGGCAGCAGGGCGGCCGCGCTGTCCTGGGCGCCGGCCAGGACGACGGTCTCGGCGGTGAGCAGCTCGCCGCCCTCCAGGCGTACGGCGTGCTGCTGCGCGCCGGGCTTGAGCTCCGCCGCGCGGGCGCGCAGCAGCACCGTCACGCCCGCGCGCTCCAGCTCGGCGAGCGCCCGGTCGTGGTGGATGGTGCCGAGCGGGACGGCGGCGACGCCGATGTCGGAGGCGCCCGGGTCGGAGAGCAGGCCGGTCTTGAACACCATGGCCGCGAGGGCCAGCGACACGTCGTCCGCGTAGGCGTTCAGGGTGGCGACGCCGACCAGGTCCCACAGGGCGGCGAGGGTCCGATCGTTCTGCCCCTGGCGGCGCAGCCACGCCCCGAAGGACGTGCCGTCCAGCGCCGGGTCCGCCAGGTCGAGGCGCTGGAGGGCGAGCGCGCCGCGGACCACCCGGGCGCGGTCGGCCGGGCCGAGGTGCGGGTAGCGGGCGAGGCTGCCGGCCAGGTGCAGCGGGACCGGCAGGCCGGCCCGGCGCAGCCGGCCGAGGGTGCGCACGGGGGCGTCGGCCGGGCCGGTGACGGAGAGCACCGGGACGTCGAGCCGCTCCTGGAGGTGGGTGAGCCGGGTGGCGCCGAGCCGGTCGAGCAGGCCGCGGTAGGCGGTGCAGCAGCGCAGGTAGACGTGCTGGCCGTTGTCGACGGTCAGCTCGCCGCGCCGGAACGAGAAGGCGAGGCCGCCGAGCCGGGGCCGTCCCTCCACCAGGGTGACCTGCTGCCCGGCCTCGGCCAGGCGCAGGGCCGCGGTGATCCCGGCCAGGCCGCCGCCGACCACCACGGCGGCCGGGCGCGCGGCATCGGCTCGCCCGGTCATCGGCCCTCCCCCTCGCGATCGCTGGACCGCCCGGCGGCGGCTGCCGTGGTCGGCTCGGTCGTGGACAACGCGGCTCTACCCATGCGTGATTCCCCGCTGACACAGCGTGACAGAACTGCGGCGAGAATCAAGAACGCCCCCCGGCGAGCCCGGAAAGCGCCACGTACGCCTTCTCCCAGCCCGGCAGCGAGACCCGGCCGCGCAGCACCGACTCGGGGTCGGCCGCGATCCGGCCGAGCAGCCGGTGGTAGATGCCGGCCATCGCGGCCGTGCAGGCCCGGCTGCGGCGGTCGAGCATCGGCAGCAGCCGCAGGCCCTCCTCGAACGCGGCCTGCGCCCGGGCGGCCTCGAAGGCGACCAGGCCGGTGAAGTCCGCGCCGGCCGGCGGCCTGGGCAGGGCGAAGCCCTCCTGGCAGCCGAACCGGACCAGGTCCTCAGTGGGCAGGTAGGTGCGGCCGTTCAGCGCGTCTTCGCGCAGGTCGCGCAGGATGTTGGTGAGCTGGAGCGCGAGCCCGAGGGTGTCGGCGTAGTGCGCCCCGCGCTCGGGGTCGTCGCAGCCGTACACGCCGAGCGACAGCCGGCCGATCGCGCCGGCCACGCAGCGGCAGTAGACCTTGAGCTCCTCGTACGTCTGGTACTCGGCGCCCTTGAGGTCCATCTCGACGCCGTCGATCAGCTCGTCGAAGCCGCCGATCGGGATCGGGAAGCGCCGGGCCGCGTCCGCGAGGGCGACCTTGATCGGGTCGGTGTCGTCCTCGGCGACCCTGCCGGCGCGGACGTCGTCCAGCAGTTCGCGGGTGCGCAGCAGCGCCTCGGCCTTGCGGTCGGCGGGCAGGTCGCCGTCGCCGATGTCGTCCACCCGGCGGGCCAGGGCGTACAGGGCCGACATGGCCAGCCGTTTGGGCTCGGGCAGCAGCCGGATGCCGTAGCTGAAGTTGCGCGCCTGGAGCCCGGTGACTGCCTCGCAGTACCGGTAGGCCGCCATGACCTGGGCCGACGCCAGTGGTGATGCCGCCACGCGGGCGTTCACCTTCCCTTCGCGAAGATGGCCGCCGCCTTCGCTGCGAGGCGGCGCTTGTCCGGCTTCGCCTGCTGGGCGAGCACGTCGTACCCGGCGTCCTCGACGGCCGCCAGGGCCGCGTAGCCACCTGCGGTGAATCCCGCCAGGAGCAGTCGAAGCCTCCCCCGAACCGTACCTACCAATGGCGCGCCGCGGTCGAGCAGGGTGCGGGCCCGCTCGGCCTCGAAGGCGATCAGCTCGCGGACCGGGCCGTCGGCGCTCGGCGCGGCCAGGTCGGCCTCGGTGACGCCGAAGCGCTCCAGGTCCTCGGCGGGCAGGTAGATCCGGCCGCGGGCGAGGTCCTCGGCGACGTCCTGGAGGTGTTCGACCACCTGGAGCGCGGTGCAGACCGCGTCGGAGAGCCCGATCCGCTCGGGCGTGGAGACGCCGGCGATGGCGAGCACCAGCCGGCCCACCGGGTCGGCGGAGAGCGTGCAGTAGCCGACGAGGTCGTCCCAGGTGGCGTAGCGGGCGGTGGTCTGGTCGACCCGGTTGGCCTCGATCAGGCGGCGGAAGGGCTCGGGGGTCAGTCCGTGCCTGTCGACGAGCGGGACGAGGGCGCACATCAGCGGGTGCCGGGGGCGGTCGGTGCCGCCCGGGTGCAGCGCCGTCTCGAACACCCGGTCGAGGTCGCGGTCCAGTCCGTCGAGCAGGGCGAGCCGGAAGGCGACCACGTCGGGAGCGGGCGGGCCGCACTGGGCCGAAGGGGTGGCGGCGGGCGCCGGGAGGGGGGTGTCGACGCCGAGGAGGCGGGCGGCGCCGGCCGGGTCGGCGAGGTCGCCGTCGCCCGCGTCGTCGACCAGCCGGGCGAAGCCGTAGACCGCCATCAGGTCGCCGCGCCAGGCGGCGGGCAGGAAGAAGGGGGCGACCGGGAAGTTCTCCGCGCTCGCCTTCTCCAGGGTCGCCCCCGCGGTCTGGTCCACGGGCTCGTTGCTGGGCTGGGCCGAAGCCGACACTGCTGTCACTCCCCCGTTCTACACCGATGGGCATCACCGGTCCGACTCGGACACGCGTCCGAGGATGGGCGTCACGTCCGGCACACGCCCCCCGCGCTTACAGCCTGACACCACGGGCCGCGCCGCAGAAGAGCGCCCCGCCCGGCGCACGGGGCGCTCACCCCGCCGGGGGCGGGCCACCCGGACTACCGGCGCCGGGCACACGGCGGGGGCCGGCCCCGGGAACTCCCCGGAACCGGCCCCCCCGCGCGGCTTGGGTGCTACGGACGCTCGCCGCGCTCGTAGCGGCCGACGACCTCGTCGGTCGGGCCGTCCATGACCAGCTCGCCGTGCTCGATCCAGATGGTCCGCTCGCAGACCTCGCGGATCGAGTTGTTGTCGTGGCTGACCAGGAAGACCGTACCGGCCGACTGGCGCAGCTCCTCGATCCGCTTCTTGCTGCGCTGCTGGAAGGCCTGGTCGCCGGTGGCCAGCGCCTCGTCGATCAGCAGCACGTCGTGGGTCTTCGCCGCGGCGATGGAGAACCGCAGGCGGGCGCCCATGCCGGAGGAGTAGGTGCGCATCGGCAGGGAGATGAAGTCCCCCTTCTCGTTGATCCCCGAGAAGTCGACGATGTCCTGGTAGCGGCGCCGGACCTCGGCCGGCGGCATGCCCATCGCGAGGCAGCCGAGGACGACGTTGCGCTCACCGGTGAGCTCGTTCATCAGGGCCGCGTTCACGCCCAGCAGCGAGGGCTGGCCGTTGGTGTAGATGCCGCCCTTCTCGGTCGGCAGCAGGCCCGCGATGGCGGCCAGCATGGTCGACTTGCCGGAGCCGTTCGAGCCGATCAGGCCGACCGCCTCGCCCTTGTAGGCGGTGAAGCTGATGCCGCGCACGGCGTGCACCTCGCGCACGCCGGCCGAGCGCTTGCGGCTGACGATGCGGCTGAGCGCCGAGGTGGCGCTGCCCTTGCCGGAGCCGGCGCCGTGCACGCGGTAGACGATGTGCACGTCGTCGACGACGACGGTGGGCTCGCGGGCGACGTCGGTGTCCCGGACGGTGCCGCTCTTGTTCAGGTCTGCGTCAGCCACGGCCGTACTCCTCCTCGGCCTTCCAGAAGAAGACGTATCCGACGATGAACATCCCCACGCCCCAGCCGATGCCGTACGCCCACTGGTGCGGCGGGATCGTCTGGTGCGCGGGCTGGTGGTGGTTGTAGATGATCGGCGCGAAGGCGTGCCGCAGCAGGTCCATGTAGACCGAGGCCGGGTTGATGGCCATGATCGTCTGGATGTAGTGGGGCCAGGTGCTGACCTTGTCCTGGATGCTGAACATCACGCCGGACAGGAACATCCAGGCGCGCATCACGAACGGGATCAGCTGGGAGATGTCACTGGTCTTGGCGCCGATGCGGGCGAAGATCAGGGAGACGCCGGTGTTGAACATCGTCTGCAGGATCAGCGCCGGGATGATCAGCAGCCAGGTGCGGCCCGGCGTGATGCCGGCCGCCAGGACGGTGCCGACCAGGACCACCATCGAGATCAGCAGCTGCTGCAGCTGGATCACCGTGAAGGCGATCGGCAGGCAGGCGCGCGGGAAGTGCAGCGCGCGGATCAGCCCGAGGCTGTCGGAGATCGCCCGGGTGCCGGACTGCACCGCGTTCTGGGTGAACTGGAAGACGAAGACGCCGATGCACAGCCACGCGATGTAGGTGTTCGGCGGGAAGTTGTCCTTGCTCTTCAGGATCACGCCGAAGACCAGGTAGAACACCGCGCAGTTCAGCAGCGGCGTCACGACCTGCCACAGCTGGCCGAGCTTGGCATCGGTGTACTGCGCCACCAGTCGGGCGGTGGCGAAGGCCCAGATGAAGTGGCGCCGGGCCCAGAGCTGCTTGGTGTAGGAGAAGAGGCCGGGCCGCCGGCCGCTCACGGCCAGGCCGTACTTGTCCGCAAGCTGCTTGGGGGTCAGGCCCGCGTCCGCCCCCCTCGGGGCTGAGAGGCTGACGGGTTCACTCACTGTCGACACATTCGTCCTTCACGCGGGATCGGTCGGGGCGGCCGGTCGGCGGGGGTCCGCCGGCCCTGCGCCGATGGGGATCCACTGGGATCACGGGGGAGTCCGGCCGGTGTGTGGTCACCGGCCGCAGCGATCGATCACTCGATCAAATGAGATCAGATGATCGGTGGGCGGCCCAGCCTGGTCAATCGCCAAACGGTACGCCATCGCATCGGGCGACGCGGACCGCAAGGTTCGCGCCAGCCCGCCCGGAACCCGCCCCACCAGGCCTTCAGCGCCTCCGGGGAGGGGCGGCGGGCCAGGGTCAGCAGGAACCAGGTTCCCAGATAGAGAGGCACGAACAGGGCCGGAAGGTTCCGTCGCGCGAGCCAAACCCTGTTCCGGGCCACGTTGTGGAAGTACGTGGCGTGCCGGGCCGGCGAGGTCGTCGGGTGGTGCAGGACCACGTCCGCCCGGTAGTCGATGGCCCAGCCGGCGTCCAGCGCGCGCCACGCGAGGTCGGTCTCCTCGTGCGCGTAGAAGAACTCGGCGGGCAGCTGCCCGGCCTGCTCGAACACCGTGCAGCGCACGGCGCTCGCGCCGCCAAGGAAGGTCGTCACCCGGGAGGAGCGCAACGGGTCGCTCGCGCGCAGCCGGGGCACGTGCCGGCGCGCGGTGACACCGGTGTCGGGGTCGGCGATCCGGAACGAGACGATGCCCAGCTCCGGGTCGGCGGTGAAGGCCTCGCGCAGCAGGCGGGCGGAGTCGGTGCGCGGCAGGTGGCCGTCGTCGTCCAGGAACAGGACGGCGTCGACGTCCCGCCCGTCGCGGCCGAACAGCTCGATGCCGACGTTGCGCCCGCCGGGGATGCCGAGGTTCTCCGGCAGCTCGACGCTGCGCACGCCCTCCGGCAGCGGGGGCAGCGGCGCGCCGTTGGCCACCACGGCCAGTTCGACCGCCGGGCCCTCCTGGGCGCGGACGGACTCGATCAGGGCGTTCAGCTCGGCCGGGCGGTTGCCCATCGTGATGATCACGGCGCCGAGGCGGAAGTCGTCGGCGCCGGCCCCGGCGGTGTTCGTGGAGGTGTTCGTGGAGGTGTTCGCGGAAGTGTTCGCGGAAGTGTTCATCGGAGCCTGCTCGAAAGGACGATGCTCAGCAGGTGCAGGACGGTCTGCAGCATGGCGATCGCGGCCAGCACGACCACGGCGAGCCGGGTGAAGAACAGACCGCCGTGGACGGCGTCGGCGACGCCGGCGGCCAGGATGAACAGCGAGGCCTCGACCGCGCCCACCAGGCGGTGGAACTTCAGGAGCGAGGCCGCGCGGCGGGCCTTGGCCACGGCCGCGGAGCGCGGCACCGAGGCGCTGTCCTCGACCGCCGTCAGGCCGCTGCGGGCACGGGCCACGTCCACCAGGTCCGTCTCGGACTTGATCAGGATCGCGCCGAGCGCGGCCAGCGTGCCGAGGAAGGCCCACTCCCAGTGCGCCGCCGGGCCCTGCCGGTGGAAGAGGTCGCAGCCGCGCAGGCCGAGGCCGGTCAGCAGCGCCGCCTCGGACATGTAGTGGCCGACCCGGTCCAGGTAGACGCCGGTGAGCGAGGTCTGCCGGCGCCAGCGCGCCACCTCGCCGTCCACGCAGTCCAGCAGCAGGTACAGCTGGATCAGCAGGGCGCCCAGGACGGCGCCGGTCAGGCCCGGCACCACCAGCGCGGCACCGGCCAGGACGCCGGTGACCATCATCAGGTAGGTGAGGCCGTTGGGCGTGATCGCCGTGACGGTCGAGAGCACCCGCGTGACCCGCAGCGAGATGCTCCGCATGTACAGGCGCCCGGCCCAGTGCTCGGCGCTGCGGCGCTGGAGCATGCCCTCCGGGTGGATCACCGCGCGCAGCTCCTCGATCGAGGGCCGGCGGGTCAGGTCCACCGGGGGCCGCTCGGCGCCCGCGGTGGAGGGGTCAGCTGTTGACGGCTTGGACATAGTCGGCGTACGCGTCCCTGATTGCTGAGGGGGAGAGGTCGAGGTGCTCGAGGATGGTGAAGCGGCCCGGCCGGGTGTTCGGAGCGTAGTGCACCGCCTCGGTGAACTCCGCCTCGGTGAAGCCGATCTGAGCGGCGGTCACCGGCAGTCCGTGGCGCGCCAGGCGCTCCACGATCAGACCGGTCAGCTCACGCTCGCCCCGCAGGAAGCTGGCGAACGCCGCGCCGAGGCCGACCTGTTCGCCGTGCTGGGCGGACCGCTTGGGATACAGCACGTCCAGGGCATGCGAGATCTCGTGACAGGCACCCGACGAGGGCCGGGTGCTGCCCGCGATGTTCATCGCGATGCCGGACAGTACCAGGGCTTCCGCGAGCGCCGTCAGGAGGTCCTGGTCCGCCAGGTTCCCGGGGTGGCGCAGCAGGTTCTCGCCCGCCGAGCGGGCCATCGCCACGGCCAGCCCGTCCACCGGCTCGCCGGTGACCGCGTGCGACAGCTCCCAGTCCGCACAGGCGGAGATGTTGGAGACGACGTCGCCGATGCCGGCCGCCACGAAGCGCGGCGGGGCCTGGCGGATCACGTCCAGGTCGACGACGATGCCGATCGGGCTGGGCACCCCGTAGGAGCCCCGGCCGGCGTCGTTGTCGAGCGTGGAGACCGGCGAACAGATGCCGTCGTGCGCGAGGTTGGTGGCCACCGCGACCAGCGGCAGCCCGACCCGCGCCGCGGCGTACTTGGCGGCGTCGATGATCTTGCCGCCGCCAAGGCCCACGACCGCGTCGTAGTGGCCGCCGCGCATCGCCTCGGCGAAGCGCACCGCGCTGTCCAGGCTGCCGTCGTCCACGCTGAACCAGTCGGCGCCGGGCAGGGCCGGCTCCAGGCGCTCGCGCATCGCGGCGCCCGAGCCGTTGCTGATCGCCACCGCGATCCGGCCCGAGGCCGACAGCCGCTGGTCCGCGAGGATCCCGCCGAGCGCGTCCAGCGCACCCGGGCGGACCTCGACGAACAGCGGCGAGGGGACCAGTCGGGTCAGTACCGGCACGCGATCTCCCGCGCCTTCGCCAGGTCGTCGTGGTTGTCGACCTCGACCCAGGACACCTCGCCGATCGGCTGCACGTCGATCCGCAGGCCGCGGTCGACCATCTCCTGGTAGCCGTCCTCGTAGTACAGCTGCGGGTCGCGCTCGTAGGTGGCGCGCAGCGCGTCGGTGAGGTCCGCGGCGGCGGAGGGGTTGATCACGGTCACACCGATGTACTCGCCGCTCGCCTCGACCGGGTCCATCAGCTTGGTGATGCGGCGCATGCCGGCGGCCGGGTCGACGACGACCTTCATCTCCTCGTCGGCGAGCTTCTTCACCGTGTCGAGGGCCAGCAGGATGCCCGGGGCCTCGCCGGCCTCGGCCAGGCGCCGGTTGCCCTCCAGCATGGTGCGCTGGACGGAGGCCGGGTGCACGGTGTCGCCGTTGGCGAGCAGCAGGCCCTCGGCGAAGAGGTCGCGGGCGCACCACAGGGAGTAGGCGTTGTTCCACTCCTCGGCCTTGTCGTTCTCGACCAGGTGGAGCTTGACGCCGTACTTGCTCTCCAGGGCGTCCTTGCGGTCGTACACCGCCTCCTTGCGGTAGCCGACGACGATCGCGGCCTCGCGCAGCCCGACCTCGGCGAAGTTGCCGAGGGTGAGGTCCAGGACGGTCCGCTCCCCGTCGACCGGCACCAGCGCCTTGGGCAGGGTGTCGGTGTACGGGCGCAACCGGCGGCCGGCGCCGGCTGCCAGAACGAGGCCGATCATGCGGGGGTCTCCTGATCCGTCGTGCTGTGCGCGGGTGCGCCGGGGCGCCGGAACGAGTCGCCCGGGCCGCGCAATCGGCGCGCCGGTGCCGGCGCAGATGCGGGCACCTTGTCCTTAGTGATGGTAGGCGACCGGGGCGACCGGCCCGAACGCGGCCGGGGACCTGGGAGGCGGCTGAACGATGGCTGGGAACGGCGGCCGGAGCAGCGCGCCGGCGCGGGCGTGAACAGGTCGGGCGCGCCTCCTGGCGCGCCCGAACGGGCCTCGAACGACTCCGAACCCTCTTGCTAACTCCATGACCCTTCCGGGGCCGTCTGACGTCCTTCTCCGCCCGGAAAAGTCCCCCTGCGGGTCATGATCCGCCAGGTTGTGCGTGGGACCCGTGCCCACCGCCACCCATACGGCAGACTGGAGCCCGACGCCGGCGCCGGGGCCCCCGCTGCGTCCGATGCACCCGCTGCACCGGACGCAACCCGATGCTTCCGTTGCTCCCGCTCCCCGAAAGAGGCCACCCCATGCCCCAGAGTCCGCCGACCAGCCCGACGCACTTCACCTCCGAGATCGACACCGGTCTCGACGTGGAGACCGACGTGACGGCCGACCCCGGGGGCACCGCCGGGAGCACCGGTCCGGAGATCCTGCTGGAACTCGTCGACGACGATGGCGCCACCATCGGCACGGCCGAGAAGCTCTGGGCCCACCAGCAGCCGGGGCGCCTGCACCGGGCCTTCTCGGTGTTCCTCTTCGACCGCCAGGGCCGGCTGCTCCTCCAGCGCCGCGCGCTCGGCAAGTACCACTCCCCCGGCGTCTGGTCGAACACCTGCTGCGGCCACCCCTACCCGGACGAGGCGCCGTTCGTCGCCGCCGCCCGCCGCACCTCGGAGGAGCTGGGCGTCGCGCCGGCGCTGCTGTGCGAGGCCGGGACGGTGCGCTACGACCTGCCGGACGAGGCCTCCGGGCTGATCGAGCGCGAGTGGAACCACCTGTTCGTGGGCCTGGTCACGGCGCCGGTCGTCCCCGATCCGGACGAGGTGGACGACTACGCCTTCGTCACCGCCCAGGAGCTGCGCGAGCTGCGGACCGAGCGGCCGTTCTCGGTGTGGTTCGAGACGGTCTTCGAGGCGGCGCTGCCGGGGATCCGGGAGATCGCCGGACGGGACTGGTAGTCCGGACGGGACCGGACAGTCCGGACGGGACCGGTGGCGGGGGCGGCTCCGTTGGCGCGGGCCGCCGTCGTGGCGCGTGATCGCGACCCGGGCGACGGGCCCCGGTGGCGGCCCCGACGGTTACGGGCAGTCGTCGTGCCGTGGAGGGAGCGGAGGGACGGGCAGCGAGGCCCAGATGACCTTTCCGCCCTCCCCCGTCCGCTCCACGTCGCACACGCCGCCGGCCTGCAGGGTCACGCTCTTGACCAGCAGCAGGCCGCGCCCCCCGGTGCGGCCGGTGTCGCTCTCCAGCGCCTTCGGGCGGTACGGGTCGCCGTCCTCGACCGAGACCCGCACCCAACCGTCGCGCACCGCCAGCTCGGTGGTCACCTCGGGCGAGAGCTCGGCGGCGTGCGTCACGGCGTTGCTGACCAGCTCGGAGACGATCAGCAGCACGTCGTCCACCAGTTCCTGGTAGCGCACCCCGGTCATGCCCTGGGCCAGGAGGCGGTCGCGCACCGCGTGCCGGGTGCGCGGCACCGAGGACTCCGTGGCCGGCACCGGGAAGCGCCAGACGCCCTCGGCCGGCTCCGGCGCCGGGCGGACGGGCCCGTGCAGGGCCCGGTCCCGTCTCGGCTCGGCCTTCGCCGCCCCGCTGATCTGCTCCACGTCCAGCCGCCCTTCGTCCGCGACCCGGGAATCAGGCGTTCCGCTGGCGCCCTCGGTCCACAGAGGCTAGGAGAGCCGCCACGGGGAGCGCGGCACCGTCGAGAAGTTGCCCGTGTCGGATCGGTGTCGACCGGTCCCGATCGGCGGGACGTCGCGATCGGACCGGTTCCTTCGCCCTCGCCACCGCTTCGGCCGGTGATCGTGCGGCCGGGTGAGGCTTCGCCGTCAGGCCGCGGTCGGGCCGTCGCCGGTGCTGTCGCCGGGCCGTCGCCGGTGCTGTCGCCGGGCCGTGGCCGGCGGGGACCGCGCCAGCGACGCCGGGCCGGGGTCCCCGCCGGGGAAACGCAGGTGAGAAGCACTCCAGAACCCTGGTAATGTTCTCTCTGTCGCCGAGGGGCGAGAAAAACCCCGAAGCACACACCCCGTCCGGGTGGCGGAATGGCAGACGCGCTAGCTTGAGGTGCTAGTGCCCTTTATCGGGCGTGGGGGTTCAAGTCCCCCCTCGGACACCATCGAATTCCCCGTGGATCCGCAAGGATTCCACGGGGAATTTTTTTGTTTTTCGTCCGCCGCTGTGGCCGGGCCCGGGGCCGGCAGACCCACTGGGCCCGGCCGCAGCGGCGTTCCGAGGGCATTGGAGCCCCGGAGACCGGACACGAGATGGCAACGATCGGACGGTTTGAGCTTCCCCTGAGGTAAACGCCCGTTTTCGCCCCATAGGCTGCTGGGCGTTTGTGTCCGGAATACCGACTCATGACCGTAAAAACCACGACACCACCCGTCGACCCCGAGCGAGAGGACCGATACGTTGAGTGAGCCCGAGCCGTCAGCGGCATCGCACCAGAACCACTACCGACGCTCGCTCGGCACCATCAGCCTCACCGCCGTCGGGCTGGGCTCGATCATCGGCTCCGGGTGGCTGTTCGGCGCCGAGCGGGCCGCCAAGCTCGCCGGCCCCGCCTCGATCCTCGCCTGGGTGATCGGCGCCGCCGTGGCCCTGACCATCGCCCTCACCTACAGCGAGCTCGGGTCGATGTTCCCCAAGGCCGGCGGCATGGTCCGCTACGGCCAGTACTCGCACGGCTCGCTGGCCGGCTACCTCGCCGCCTGGGCCAACTGGATCGCCATCGTCTCCGTCATCCCCGGCGAGGCCACGGCGTCCGTCCAGTACATGAGCTCCTGGCACTTCGGCTGGGCCAAGGGGCTGTACAACGGGCAGGAACTGACCCTCAGCGGCGTCGCCCTCGCGAGCGTGCTGCTGCTCGTCTACTTCGCCCTCAACTGGTTCGCGATCACGCTGTTCGCCAAGACCAACACCGCGATCACCGTCTTCAAGGTCGTCGTCCCGACCCTGACCGCCGGTGCGCTGCTCCTCGCGCACTTCGACAGCGCGCACTTCACCGACCACGGCGGCTTCGCGCCGAACGGCTGGAGCGCGGTGTTCACCGCCGTCGCC
Source organism: Kitasatospora sp. NPDC048722 (assembly GCF_040650235.1). Classification (NCBI taxonomy): domain Bacteria; kingdom Bacillati; phylum Actinomycetota; class Actinomycetes; order Kitasatosporales; family Streptomycetaceae; genus Kitasatospora; species Kitasatospora sp. NPDC048722. Next base: position 433,425 of record NZ_JBEZGX010000001.1, on the reverse strand, counting down.
GTCTCCGGCATCGTCTGGGCCTTCAACGGCTTCCAGTCGCCGCTCAACCTGGCCGGCGAGGCCCGCAACCCCGGCAAGTCGCTGCCCAAGGCCGTCATCGGCTCGATCCTGATCGCCCTGGTGATCTACGTCGCGCTGCAGATCGCCTTCCTCGGCGCCATCCCGGCCGCCGACCTGTCGCAGGGCTGGAGCGGCCTCGGCTACACCTCGCCGCTCGCCGACCTCGCCATCGCCTGGGGCATCAACTGGCTCGCGATCCTGCTGTACGCGGACGCGTTCATCTCGCCCTCCGGCACCGGCATGATCTACGCCGCCACCACCTCGCGCATGATCCACGGCGTGCAGGAGAACGGCCACCTGCCGAAGCTCTTCGGCAAGGTCGACCCCAAGACCGGCATCCCGCGCCCCGCGCTGCTGCTCAACCTCGGCGTCGCGTTCCTGTTCCTGGCCGTCTTCCGCGGCTGGGGCTCGCTCGCCGAGATCGTCTCGGTCGCGACCGTCATCTCGTACATCACCGGCCCGGTAGCCGTCATGGCGCTGCGCCGCCTCGCCCCGGACCTGCCGCGCCCGGTGCGGCTGCGCGCGATGCCGGTCATCGCACCGGTCGCGATGGTCTTCGGCTCGCTGGTCCTTTACTGGGCCCGCTGGCCGCTGACCGGCAAGGTCATCCTGCTGATGGCCGCCGGTCTGCCGATCTGGGCCTGGTACGAGCTGCGCAAGCCGTGGGCCGTGCTGCGTCCGCACCTGATCGCGGGCGCCTGGATGGTGGCGTACCTGTTCGTGATGGCCGGCGTCTCGTGGGCGGGCAGCTCCGACTTCGGCGGGCACGGCTACCTGCCCGAGGGCTGGGACCTGCTGATCGTCGCCGCGATCGGTCTCGCGTTCTACCGCTGGGGCGTCGCGAGCGCCTGGGCGAACCCGTCCCTGGCGGAGGTGCGCCGCGAGCTGAGCGAGGCCGAGGGCGCGTCCGGCGCGCAGGACGCCGCGTCGGAGTCGGCGTCGCCGGAGCCGTCTCGGGCGTAACGGCCTGAGGCTGGGAGCCGAACACGGGAGTGCCGGTCGAGCTTGGCTCGGCCGGCACTCGTGTGTCCGGGGCGGCGGACCCGGCGAGCGGCAGAACCTCGCGAACAGATTTCAAAATCTGTTCGCTGAAATCTGTCATCTGTTACTTGTCAGCTGTCGCTCGTCGGCCATCGCCCGCCCTCAGCCCCGGCGGGCGCGGCGGATCGCCGAGGTGACCACCGGGGGGAGCAGGTCGCGGGCGGCGCGCTTGGCGACGTTGACCGGGCGGCGCTGCTCGGCGGCGCGGGCGCGGCGGGCGGCGAGGTCGCGGGCGGCCTCCTCCTGCGACTCCAGGAGCGCCCGGCGGGAGTCGTCGGCGGCCTGGGCTGCCTGGCGGCGGGCGCTCAGCGCGACGAGCCGCTCGTGGTGGCGGGACGGCCGGAACGGCTCGATGCCCTCCGAGGTGCCGGTCATGCGCAGCAGCTGCCGGCCGTTGAGGGTCTCGGCGCTCAGCTGACAGCCCTCGGCGAGGTCCACCCGGTCGAGCAGGTCCCGCTGGAAGGGCTCCGGGTCCCCCCAGGTGCCGTAGAACTTGCACTCGGTGAGCAGGATCGGCCTGAGCCCGTGGTTGAACACGGCCTCCCAGGTGGCGGCGGCGACGCCCGGGGTGTGCTGGGAACGGTAGTCGTCGAGCACCACGACGCCCTGGTCCTGCAGCGCGACGCGGGCCACCTGGAGGTCGCCGACCACGTGCTCGTACAGGTGCGAGGCGTCGATGTGGATGAACCGGAACGCGCCCGCCGCTATCCGCCCGCCCGCCAGCGTCGAGGTCGGCGCCTGGATGATCTCCGGCAGCTCGCCGTGGAACGACAGGTAGTTCGACTCGAAGGCCGAGCGGCTCAGGGTCTTGCGGTAGGACATGTCCATTTCGGCGGAATTCTCGTCGTCCGGCGCGTCCGAGTCGAAGAGGTCACAGACGGTGAACGACTCGCCGGGCTGGAGGTGCTCCCCGATGACGATGGCGCTGCGCCCCAGGTATGCGCCCATTTCCAGCAGGTCGCCCGTGACGCCGCTCTTCTCCTGGCGCCCCAGGAACCATTCGAAGGAATGCCGGTCGTGGTCCCAGAACCACCCCGGCACGTCGTCCAGCGAGGCCGGCTCGGCGGGCCGGTGGTGCTCGTCGGTGAACGCGGCTTCGGTCACGGGGAAGCTCCTTTTGCGGTACGGATGACCTGCGGATTCGAGCCAGACCTCAGAGTGGCGGCGCCCTCCCGCCCACCGCGGGGGCGCACGACGTGCCGACGGTGTGCACACGTCTTGCACCCGCCGCCAACCGTAGCCCCCCACAGCTGAGTTCGCTGCAATCTACAGCGCCGTCCGCGCGATTGAGGAGCCTTTCGGGCGCAGGAGTTTCGTGGACCGTCGCATCGGGCCGGGAGTGGGCACGGGCGCACCGATCACGTACGTCCATTGTGCCCCCTCCGCTTCGCAGAGTCACCATTCCCTGGAACGATCTTCGCCGCTTTTCTACTGCCTACCGTGGAACACCGTCGGCCCCCATCGCGGTGGGCCGGGAATGGGGAGCGGAGCGACATGACGACGACCGGGCACGATCTCGCCGCACTGGCCGAGGAATTGACGGAGATGATGACCGAGGATGCCGCCGCCGTGCGGCTCGCCGGCAGCACCGACCTCGCCGAGCAGGCCACCTGGCGACGGCTCACCGCCGGGCACGGGGACCGGCTGGCCGCGATCATGGCCGAGCACGGCTGGCCCACCGAGGCACTGGTCGGAGCCGACGCCGCGAAGGCCGCCTGGCTGGTCGCCCAGCACGCCGATCGCCAACTCGACGTCCAGCGCCGGGCCGTGGAACTGATGGCCGCGGCCGTCGCGGACGGCGCCGCGAGCGCGCGCGACCTGGCGTTCCTTCAGGACCGGCTCGCCGTCAACGAGGGGCGCGAGCAGCGGTACGGCACGCAGATCGGCGCGGTCGCGGACGGCCGCCCGGTGCCGTGGCCCTGCGAGGACCCGGAGCGGCTGGACGAGCGGCGCGCCGACGTGGGGATCGAGCCGTTCGCCGAGTACACCTCGCGGTTCGCGCCGCGGTGACCTCAGGCCCTGCCGGAGCGGATTGACTCTTGCGCGCGGCTACCCCGGCCGCCTTGACTTGGCCTTTGAACCAGCGCTGGTGGTTGAGCGCGGTGGAGCGCGGTGGAGCGCGGTGGAGCGCGGTCGGAAGGCCAGGCGGACGAGAGGACCATCGGTGCAGCACGACGCGGAGCAGGACGCGCGGAACGACGGGCGGGGCGGGGAAGAGCAGGGCGGCCGGTGGTTCGGGGACCACGCGGACCAGTACGTCGACGGCGCCTGGCGCCCCTCCGGGGACACCGGGTCGATCGAGGTGCTGAATCCCGCGACCGAGCGGGTGATCGCCACCGTGCCGGCCGGCGGCGCGGCCGACGTGGACGCCGCGGTGGGCGCGGCCCGCCGAACGGCGCGGGCCTGGGGCGCGACCACCCGTGAGGAGCGGCTCGCGCTGCTCACCCGGCTCCGGGACGGCATCGCCGGGGCGCAGGACGAGATCACCGCGACGGTGGTCGCCGAACTGGGCGCCCCGGTCGGCTTCGCGGCCGCCGTCCACGCCGGGCTGCCGCTGACCGTCGCGTCCACCTACCTGGCGCTGCTCGCCGAGCACCCCTTCGAGGAGCGGATCGGCAACTCGCTGGTGCTGGCCGAGCCGGCCGGCGTGGTCGCGGCGATCACTCCGTGGAACTACCCGCTGCACCAGATCGTGGCCAAGGTCGTCCCGGCACTGGCGGCCGGCTGCCCGGTGGTCCTCAAGCCGGCCGAGGACACGCCGCTGGTGGCGCGGCTGTTCGCCCGGCTGGTGCACGAAGCGGGCTTCCCCGCGGGCGTGTTCAACCTGGTGACCGGCACCGGTGCGGTGGCCGGCGCGGCGCTCGCCGCCCACCGGGACGTGGACGTCGTGTCGTTCACCGGGTCGACCGCCGTCGGCCGCGCGGTCGCCGAGACGGCCGGGCGCGGCCTGAAGCGGGTCGCCCTGGAGCTGGGCGGCAAGTCCGCCAACGTGGTGCTGCCCGGCGCCGACCTGACCCGCGCGGTCAACGTCAACGTGGCCAACGTGTTCGCCAACTCGGGCCAGACGTGCAGCGCGTGGACGAGGCTACTGGTGCACCGGGACCACTACGAGGAGGCCGTCTCGATAGCGGCGAAGGCCGCCGAGAAGTACGTCCCGGGCGATCCGGCCGATGCGCGGACCCGGATCGGTCCGGTGGTCAACGCCAAGCAGCTGGCTCGGGTGCGTAGTTACCTGGAGGGCGCGATCACCGAGGGCGCCCGGGTGGTCGCCGGCGGTCCCGAGCCGATCGCCGACCTTCCCGTCGGCTTCTACGTCCGTCCGACCGTACTCGCCGACGTCACACCGGACATGACGGTGGCTCAGGAGGAGGTCTTCGGACCGGTGCTGGTGGTCCTGCCCTACCGCGACGAGGACCACGCCGCCGAACTCGCCAACGGCACCGAGTACGGCCTGGCCGGCGGCGTCTGGGCGGCCGACACCGACACCGCCGCGGCCTTCGCCCGCCGCCTCGACACCGGCCAGGTCGACCTCAACGGCGGCCGCTTCAACCCCCTGGCCCCGTTCGGCGGTTACAAGAGCTCGGGCCTCGGCCGCGAGCTCGGCCGCCACGGCCTGGAGGAGTTCCTGCAGTACAAGTCGCTGCAGTACTGACCGGTGCGGTGCCGACCTTCGCGCTGGCGACTGATGCGCTGCCGACTGGCGTAGGAGCCGGCCGGGTCGGGGGCGGGACGCGTCGATGCGTCCCGCCCCCGAGGGCTTTGGCGCTCAGACCAGGTCGACGCCCGGGTACAGGGGGAAGGGCGCGAGCAGGTCGGCGGCGCGCTTGGCGATGCCGTCGCGGAGGGCGTCGTCCAGAACGTACTGCGCCTTCGACGGGGCGCCGTTCGCGGTCGTGGTGGGGGTCGTGGCGCGCAGGACGGTGTCGATGAGGGCGGCGATCTCGTCCATCTCGGCAGTGCCGAGGCCGCGGGTGGTGAGCGCGGGGGTGCCGAGGCGGACGCCGGAGGTGTACCAGGCGCCGTTCGGGTCCTGCGGGACGGAGTTGCGGTTGGTGACGATGCCCGCGTCGAGGAGCGCCGCCTCGGCCTGGCGGCCGGTCAGGCCGTGGCCGGAGACGTCGGCGAGGACCAGGTGGTTGTCCGTGCCGCCGGTGACGAGCGTGCCGCCGCGGCGCAGCAGGCCCTCGGCGAGCGCCTGCGCGTTGTCGACGACGGCCTGGGCGTAGGCCCGGAACTCGGGACGGCGGGCCTCGGCGAACGCGACCGCTTTGGCGGCCATGACGTGCGAGAGCGGGCCGCCGAGGACCAGCGGGCAGCCCCGGTCGACGTGTTCGGCGAGTTCGGCGGTGGACAGCACCATGCCGCCGCGCGGGCCGCGCAGCGACTTGTGGGTGGTCGTGGTGACGATGTGGGCGTGCGGCACCGGGTCGAAGTCGCCGGTGAACACCTTGCCCGCGACGAGGCCCGCGAAGTGCGCCATGTCGACCATGAGCGTCGCGCCGACCTCGTCCGCGATCTCGCGCATCCGGCGGAAGTCCACGCGCCGCGGGTAAGCGGAGTACCCGGCCACCAGGATGAGCGGGCGGAACTCGCGGGCCGTCTCGCGCAGCGCGTCGTAGTCGATCAGGCCGGTGGCCGGGTCGGTGCCGTAGCTGCGCTGCTCGAACATCTTGCCCGAGATGTTGGGCCGGAAGCCGTGGGTGAGGTGGCCGCCGGTGTCCAGGGACATGCCGAGCATCCGCTGGTTGCCGAGCTCGTGGCGCAGCCGCGCCCAGTCCTGCTCGGTGAGGTCGTTGACGTTGCGCACCTTGGCGCGCTCCAGGGCCGGGCTCTCTACGCGCTGGGACAGGACGGCCCAGAAGGCGGTCAGGTTGGCGTCGATGCCGGAGTGCGGCTGGACGTAGGCGTGGTCGGCGCCGAACAGGGCGCGGGCGTGCTCGGCGGCGACGGTCTCGACGGTGTCGACGTTGCGGCAGCCGGCGTAGAAGCGGCGCCCGGCGGTGCCCTCGGCGTACTTGTCGCTGAGCCAGTTGCCCATGGCGAGCAGGACGGCCGGGGAGGCGTAGTTCTCGCTGGCGATCAGTTTGAGGGAGGCGCGCTGGTCCTCGATCTCCCGGCCGATGGCGGCGGCGATGCGCGGCTCGACGCCCGCGACGACGTCGAGGGCGCTGCGGAAGGCGGTGTTCGCGGCGGCGTCGGCGGCGGTGTGGGGCTGCGGAAGAAACTGGTGTTCGGGCTGAGGCTCGGGCTGGGGCTGGGCGGCCATGGCGGTCTCCTGGTGGGGATGCGGACGGCCCAGGCGCTCGGCAACTGCACGTGACAGGGCACGGGGCCGCTTCCCGATGGTTGATTCCATCCCTACGCGCCAGTCGCGGCCCACCGGGATCGTACCAATACCCGCAGGGGTGTGGCGCAGATCTCAGAATGCGGGACGGGCTGGATGTTTTGGGGGCTTTTGCCCGTTCTCCTGCGACGAGCGTGTTGCGGCGCCGTGAAGCCGTCGCACCGGCCGAAAAAATGCGCAACACATCGACGCGAAGTGATTTGCCCGAGGTCCATCGCATCCGATCTGATGACATTGCGCCGGCCGCCGGGAAATCCCCGAATGCGGCTCGGAAACGCACGTCATCGCACCCTCATCCCACAGGGCGGCGGAGAATTCGGGAGTACGCCTCGCATGGCCATCGTCGAAACAGTCGCGGCACCTGATTCCGCTGTCCGGCCGGCCCCGGACGGTCCGGTCCGCCGGATCCTGCGCGACCGGGTCGGCGCCACCGCCCTCGCCGTCGTCCTGCTGTTCCTGCTCCTCACCCTCGCCACCCCGCTGATCGCCGCCCTGTACGGGAAGAACCCGACCGAGCACTACGGCCAGGACGCTCCTGGCCTGCTCAGCGACGGCGGATTGCCCGTGCTGGCGAACGGCGGCGTCTCCGGCGATTTCTGGTTCGGCCTGGAGCCGGGCCTCGGCAGGGACGTGTTCACCCAGCTGCTGTACGGCATCCGCACCTCCCCACTGATCGCCTTCGCGTCCGCCGCCGTGACGACCGTGCTCGGTGTGCTGGCCGGTGTCGCGGTCGGCTGTCTCGGCGGAATCGCGGACCGCCTGTTCGGCTTCCTCGCGAACGTGCTGCTCGCCTTTCCGACGCTGCTCCTGCTGCTCGCGCTGAGTCCGGTCATCCAGTCGAGGCTGGTCGATCCGGGCGCCGCGGAACCGGAATGGATGCAGTTCCTGGTGCTGATCCTGGTATTCGCCGCGTTCGGCTGGATTCCGCTCGCGCTTTCCCTCCGGGCCACCGTGCGCTCGTTGCGGGAACGGGATTTCGTGCAATCCGCCCGCGCCCAGGGGCGAGCGGTTTCCACGTCGTCGTCCGCGAATTGCTGCCGAACGTCCGCTCGCAACTGCTGGTGCACGTGACGATGGCGGTGCCGGCGTTCGTCGCCTCGGAGGCGGTGCTGTCGTTCAGCGGGGTCGGCATCACCGAGCCGGTCCCGGACTGGGGCCGGATGATCGCCCGCGGCGCCGAGGTGTTCCGGGCCGACCCGACGTACATGGTCTTCCCCGGACGCCGCCGCTTCCCCGGCGGACGCACCGAGGCCGTCAAGGCCGTCGACGGCGTCGGGCTGCGCATCGCCCCCGGGGAGACCGTCGGCCTCGTCGGCGAGTCCGGCTCCGGCAAGTCCACCACCTCGCGCGTCCTCGCCGGGCTACAACAGCCCACCGGCGGACGCGTTGCGTCGGCGTCGCCTTCCTGTTCGTCTCGCACGACCTCGCCGTGGTCCGGCACTTCTGCGACCGGGTCGCCGTGATGCACCGGGGACGGCTGGTCGAGTCCGCCGACCGCGACCGGCTGTTCGCCGCGCCGCACACGGACTACACCCGCGAGCTGCTGGCCGCCGTGCCCGGGGCGGGTACGCGCACTGCGTCCGGGGCGGATGCGCGTACGGCGTCCGGACGGGCCGCCGTGGCGGGCTGAAGCTCCAGGTCGGCGGCGAGGAGGGCGTACAGCTCCATGTCGCGGCGCTCACCGGCGATCGTGCGATGGGCGCGCAACAGACCCTCGCGCCGGAAGCCGGCCCGCTCGGCCGTTCGCAGCGAGCCGGTGTTCCACGGCTCGATGTGCAGCTCCAGCCGGGCCAACCCGGCCTCGCGCAGCGCCCAGTCCGCGACCGTGCGCAGGGCATGGCCGGCCACGCCCCGGCCGCGGGCCGAGGCCGCCGTCCAGTAGCCGATCGTGGCCCGGCCGTCGCCCTGCGGGAACAGCCCGACGAAGCCGACGGCCCGCTCGTCGGCGCGGCGCGCGACGGCGAACGGGTAGGCGCCGCCGGCCGCCGCCTTGGCCCACTGCCGCTCGACGAAGGCCCGTGCGGCGTCCGCGTCGTAACGGGCCGGGACGGTCGTCACCAGCGGGATGTACGGGTCCGCGGCAGCCTCGCGGAGCACGTCGGCGTCGCTGAGCCGCCACGGGCGCAGGTCGAACGGGCCGGCGGAAAGGGTTGGCAGGGACAGGGGGCTGCGGGCCATGCTCGAAGCCTGTCACGAACGACCTGGGAGACCCACCGAATATGTCCGCCGAGCCCGAGCCCGAGCCCGTGTCTCCGTCACCGTCCCCGTCCTTGCCCCTGCTGTCCACCGCGCACCGGGAGCTCGTCGACGCCGCCGAGGACGCCGTCCGCCGCTTCGCCCGCACGGACAACCACACCGTCGCCGCGGCCGCCCGCAACGCCGACGGACGGGTCGTCACGGCCCTGAACGCCTACCACTTCACCGGCGGTCCCTGCGCCGAGCTCGCCCTCATCGGCGCGGCTGCCGGCCAGGGCGCGTACGACCTCACGGCGATCGTCGCGGTCGGCGACGAGGGGCGGGGCGTCATCCCGCCCTGCGGCCGGTGCCGCCAGGTGCTGCTCGACTACTTCCCCGGCATCGAGGTGCTCGTCGGCCGCGGGCCGGACCTGCGGGCGGTCCGGGTGCGCGACCTGCTCCCCGAGGCGTACGTCCGGGCCGACCACCAGGACTGAGCCGGCGCCTTTCGGCGCCCTCGCGCCCCCGCCGTTCGGACCGGATGCGGGAACGCCGCCTCCGCCCGGGGGCTGACGCCCGCGGTCCGTCCGCCCTGGGAGAGTTCACCGACCCGTTGGGCGCGGACCCGTGCGGGAACAGGCTCTGGGCGGACGGGGGCATCGGTGGGCGGACGACCCGCAGTGCGGTGGCCGCAGGTGGCGGTGTGCCTGGCCGCGATGGCGCTCGCGGGCGGGGCGGCGGGGAGCTGGCAGCTGTTCCAGCGGGACCTGCCCTGCCAGGGCGACGGGCCGCCGTGGCTGCTCCCCGCGCTCGGGGCGGTCGGGCTGGGGCTCCTCGGGGCCGTCGCGGCGGCGCTCTCATGGGTGGCCGGCTGGTGGCGGCACTCCCGGCGGGCCCGGGCCGCGCTGTGGTCGCTGGCGGTGGTCGCGGTGCTGTGCGGGATCGGGATGGTGATGCTCGGGCGCACGTGGCCGTCGTCATGGTCGTGCGAGTGAGCCGGGGGCGTGCGGATGAGTTGTCGTGTCCGTCTGAGCCGGCGCCGTGCGTGTGGGCCGAGGAGGTGCACGTGGGGCGGGAAGCGCCCGTGGGGCGGGAAGCGCACGTGGGGCGGGAAGCGCACGTGGGGCGGGGACGGCGCGCGGTCGGCGCCGTGGATCGGGAGGGCCACCGTCCGGCTGACTGGCCGTGGCCGGAAGCGCTAGCGTGCTGGCGTCGTGCTCCGGCAGGATCGACGGCACGCCCGGCGGACTTCGTCGGCCGGGTCCGTCAAGCGGACTCCACCGGCAGGGATCGCCAACCGAGGGGACATATGTCTGACGATCTGCTCATCGCGAAGATCAATCACGGGTTCCGGTACCTCGACGCCGACGGCGACGGGCTGATCACCGAGCGGGACCACGTCCTCATGGGCCACTCGGTCGCCCGCTCGCTCGGCCACCAGGAGGGTTCGGAGGCGGAGGCGGTCATCGTCCGCGCCTACCTGACGATCTGGCACGACCTGCACCTCGCCCACCTCCCGGCCGACACCGAGTCGATCACCCGGGAGCAGTTCGTCCGCTCGACGGGCTCGCTGGCCGACGACCCGGAGGCCGCCCGCGCCAGCCTCGGGGCGCTCGCGGAGGCCTTCCTCGCCGTGGCCGACGCCGACCGCAGCGGCACGGTCGACGCGGGCGAGTTCTTCGTCTTCCAGCGCGGCCACTTCGTCGGCCTCTCGCGCGACGACGCCGACGAGGCCTTCCGGCGGCTCGACCGCGACGGCGACGGCACCCTCTCCGCCGAGGAGTTCACCACCGCCATCATCGAGTTCTGGACCAGCCGCGACCCCGACGCCCCCGGCAACTGGTGGACGGGCACTCCGCCGCACGCGCTCTGACCCCGCCCCTCTCTGCCGGGAAGGCTATCTGCGGCAGATCGTGTCCTCCCGCACCCCGACGCGAGTCCGCCCCGGCGGTGGAGGTCACCGCCGGGGAGCCGCCGCGCCTCCTCCGCCGACTCGGGCAGGAGGACGAGCTCGGCCTCCGGCTCTGCGCCGGGCCCGGACCGGACCGGCCGGGCCCGGCGGTCAACTTCTGCCCGATATCGACGAGTTGATCGTCGAGCGGCACCCGGTTTCGGCCGGCTCCGGCGTGCCGCTGTTCCCCGCGGACTCCCCACGGACTTGGCGCGGACTGGCGCGCGGACTTCGCGCGGGGCGACGCCGTCCTCACTTACGGGCTCACTTACGAGCGGGCTTCCGGCTGACGCTCACGACCAGGCACACGCCCGCCACCACGATCGCCCCGCCCGCGAGGGTCGGGCCCGTCAGCGGCTCGGACAGGATCAGCCAGCCGAGGAGCACCGCGACGACCGGGTTCACGTAGGCGTACGTCGAGACCAGCGTCAGCGGCGCGTTCCGCAGCAGCCACGCGTACGCGGTGAAGGCGAGCAGCGAGCCGAACAGCACCAGGTACGCGAGCGCGAACCAGGACCGGCCGGAGACCGCGGCGACGTCCAGCCCGTGTGCCTCGCCGCGCACGAGGCCGACCAGCAGATCGGCGAGGCCGCCCGCCAGCATCTGGTAGGCGCTCGCGGCGAGCACGTTGCCCGGCATCGGCAGGCGCTTGCTGACGAACGAACCGCCCGCCCAGGTCAGCGTGGCGCAGATGATCACGATCACGCCGAGCGGCGCGATGTCCCCGCCAAACGCGGGCGCGGACAGCACCCCGAGACCGACAAGACCGAGCAGCACGCCGGCCAGCTCGGCGGGCCGGGGCCGCTCGCCCCCGAACGCCGTCAGCAACACCATCCACAACGGGACGGCCGCGACCAGCAGGGCGGCCAGACCGGACGGGACCGAGCGCTCGCCCAGCACGACGAGGCCGTTGCCTCCGGTCAGCAGGAGCACGCCCACCAGCGCCGAGGAGGCCAGCTGGCGCGCACTCACCCGCAGGCCGGCCGGGCCGCTCCGGACCAGCAGGAAACCGGAGAGCAGGAGGCCCGCGGTCAGGAAGCGGGCGGCGGCGGAGAGGAAGGACGGCATCGTCTCGACCGAGATCCGGATCGCCAGGTAGGTGGAGCCCCAGACGACGTAGACGACGGCGAGGGCCAGCCACACCGCACCACTGAGACGGGCCGGGCGGGGAAGGACAGCGGGGTGCGAGGAGGCGGGGCCCGTGGAGGTCGCGTCCGGAGCGGCAGCCGACGCCGGCGAGGCCGGGCCTGGAGAGGCTTCGCCGTCGGTGTCCCCGGCGGAGGCTCCGGGTGGCGGGGAGGAGGCGGGCGCTGTCATGGGTGTCCCCCTTGGACGGTGCTGGCAGAACATCCGATATGACACCGCATCGGCGGACCCGCACGCCAGTGGGTATCACCAGTCGAGCACGACGACGTACGGTGGGCGCCCCGGACGAGAGGTCGAATCCGTGTCTGATCAGCGCCCGTCCGACGAGTCGCTCCCGTTCTTCGTCTACGGCACCCTGCGCAGCGACGGCCACAACCACGCCGTCCACCTGGCGGGCCGCTGCGCCGACATCCGGCCGGCGGTCCTGGAGGGCGCCGCCCTCCACGACGGTCCCGGATTCCCGTGGGCGGTGCCGGACCCGACGCCCGGGCGCCGGATCGTGGGTGAACTCGTCACCGTGCGCCCGGGAGCGTACGCGGGCGCGCTCGCGGACCTGGACCGGCTGGAGGAGTGCCGGGCCGACGGGACGGGACTGTACGTGCGGCAGCGGCGGGCGGTGCGGACGGCGGCGGGCGAGACTCGGGAGGCATGGGTGTACTTGGCCGGGCCGACGGCGGAGGAGGAACTGCGGGCGCGGCCGGCGCTGATCACCTCGGGGGACTGGGCGAAGCGATGACGGGGCGTGGGTTGGGACCGCTCGGCGCGCGGGGCTCGGGACGGTCTGGGGCGCGGGGGCGGGCGCGGGGGCGCGGTTGCGCTCCGAACGACTTTCAGCGAACAGATGACAGATTTCGAAATCTGTCATCTGTTCGCTGAAAGTCGTCGCCCGCCCGCCGTCACCCGTCGCCCGCCCTGATCCTCCGCCAAACCGCCAGGTAGGCTGCCCCGGCTACGTCCGTTTCCCCCTCCCGCCTCACGGCCCACCGAACGACGAGGAGCCACCCGGTGCCCGAGCTGCCACCCCCGATCACCGTCGTCGGGATCGGGGCCGACGGCTGGCCCGGCCTCGCCACCACCTCCCGCGCCGCCCTCCACTCGGCCGAGGTCGTCATCGGCGGCCCCCGGCAGCTGGACCTCCTCCCCCAAGGCGAGGTGCCCGCCGACCGCGTCCCCTGGCCGTCCCCGCTGCGCCCCGCCGTCCCCGAGCTGCTCGCCGCCCACACCGGCCGCCGCATCGCCGTCCTCGCCAGTGGCGACCCGATGTTCTACGGCATCGGCCGCACCCTCGCCGAGACGGTCGGCGCCGAACGCCTCCGCGTCCTGCCGCACCCCTCCTCCGTCTCCTACGCGTGCGCCCGCCTCGGCTGGCCCCTGGAGGCCACCGAGGTGATCAGCCTCGTCGGCCGCCCGCTGGACACCCTCGCCCTGGCCCTCCACCCCGGCCGCCGCCTGCTCGTGCTCAGCGCCGACGCCGCCACCCCGGCCGCCGTCGCCGCGCTGCTCACCGCCCGCGGTTACGGCACCGCCCGCCTCCGGGTGCTCGAACAGCTCGGCTCCCCCGCCGAACGGCAGCTCGACGGCCCGGCGGACGGCTGGCCGCACCCGCCCGGCGACCCGCTGAACGTCATCGCGGTCGACCTCGGCAACGGCCCCCGCACCTCCCTCGTCCCCGGCCTGCCCGACGCCGCGTACGAGAGCGACGGCCAGCTCACCAAGCGCCACGTCCGCGCCGCGACCCTCGCCGCCCTCGCGCCCGCCCCCGGCGAGCTGCTCTGGGACGTCGGCGGCGGCTCCGGCTCGATCGCCATCGAGTGGCTGCGCGCCCACCGCGACTGCCAGGCCGTCACCGTCGAGCGCGACCCCGTCCGGGCCGGGCGCATCACCCGCAACGCCGCCGCGCTGGGCGTCCCCCGGCTGCGCGTCCTCACCGGTCCGGCCCCTGCCGCGCTCGCCGGACTCCCCACCCCCGACGCCGTGTTCATCGGCGGCGGCCTCACCGCGCCCGGCCTGCTGGAGAGTTGCTGGGCCGCCCTGGCGCCCGGCGGCCGGCTGGTCGCCAACACGGTGACACTGGAATCCGAGGCGCTGCTCACCGACTGGTACCGGCGCCACGGCGGCGAGCTCGTCAAGCTCGCCGTCGCCCACGCCGTCCCGGTCGGCGGGTTCACCGGATGGCGCCAGGCCATGCCGGTCACCCAGTGGTCCGCCGTCAAGCCCAACACCCCCCAGGAGGACGCCTCGTGACCGTCTACTTCATCGGAGCCGGCCCGGGCGCCGCCGACCTGATCACCCTGCGCGGCCAGCGGATCCTCGCCCGTGCCGAGGTCTGCCTCTATGCCGGCAGCCTGGTGCCGCGCGAGCTCCTCGACGAGTGCCCGGCCGGCGCCCGGCTGATCGACACCGCCCAGCTCAACCTCGACCAGATCGTCGCCGAGCTGGTCCGTGCCCACGAGGCCGGGCAGGACGTGGCCCGCCTGCACTCCGGCGACCCGTCCGTCTTCTCCGCCGTCGCCGAGCAGATGCGCCGCCTCGACGCGGCCGGCGTCCCGTACGAGGTGGTCCCGGGTGTGCCCGCCTTCGCGGCCGCGGCGGCCGCGCTGAAGCGGGAACTGACCGTACCGACGGTCGGCCAGACCGTCATCCTCACCCGGATCGCCAAGCGCGCCACGCCCATGCCCGAGGGCGAGGACCTGGCGACCCTCGGGCGCAGCGGCGCCCTGCTGGTGCTGCACCTGGCCGCAGGTTACGTCGACGACGTCGTCGAGCAGCTGCTTCCGCACTACGGCGCCGACTGCCCCGCCGCCGTCGTCGCGATGGCCAGCCGCCCGGACGAACTGGTGCTGCGCGGCACGCTCGCCGACATCGCGGGGCAGGTGAAGGCGGCCGGCGTGGTCCGCACCGCGGTGATCATCGTCGGACGGACCCTCGCCGCCGAGCAGTTCCGCGACAGCCACCTCTACTCGGCGGACCGCGAGCGCCCGCACGAGCCCTGCGGGGCGTGACCGGGTGGCCCGCCACGTCCTGATCCTGGGCGGCACGACCGAGGGCCGGGCCCTCGCCGCCGAACTCGCCGGGCACCCGCACCTGCGCGTGACCAGTTCGCTGGCCGGCCGGGTGGCCCAACCCCGGCTCCCCGCCGGGGAGGTGAGGATCGGCGGCTTCGGCGGTCCGGACGGCCTGGCGGCCTGGCTGCGCACCGAGCGCGTGGCCGCCGCGGTGGATGCCACCCACCCGTTCGCCGCCGGCATGTCCCGCAACGCCGCCCTCGCGGCCGCCGCCACCGGCGTGCCGCTGCTGGCGCTGCGACGGCCCGGTTGGTCGCCGGCCGACGGCGACCGCTGGCACCCAGTCCCCTCGCTCGCCGCGGCGGCCGAGGCCTTGCCCGCCCTCGGGCGGCGGGTGTTCCTCACCACTGGACGGCAGGGCATCGGCACCTTCGCGCACCTCGACGGACTGCACTTCGTGGCCCGCTCGGTCGACCCGCCCGAGCCGCCGTTGCCGGCTTCGCTCGAAGTCCTGCTGGACCGGGGCCCGTTCACGCTGGACGGCGAACGGTCGCTGCTGCGCGAGCACCGGATCGACGTCCTCGTCACCAAGGACAGCGGCGGCGCGGCCACCGCCCCCAAGCTCACCGCCGCCCGCGAACTCGGCCTGCCCGTGGTCGTCGTGGAGCGCCCGCCGCTGCCCGACGGCGTCCCGGTCGCGCCGGACGTCCCCGGCGCGGTCCACTGGCTGTCCACGACGGCCGGGCCCCTGGGCGAAGTCGCCTAGTCCGCGGGCATCACCGGTCGACCCGCCCGGGAACTCGTTTGCGCCACAGCATCGTTGGACACCCCGGGCCGCTTCGGCGCGGAGGTCCGCCCGCTTCGCCGGATCCTCGTTCCCGTTGATCGACGAGCACCGCCCGCCGAACGGGAAGGAGTACGGGACCACACATGCGGACCCGCCAGAAGGAGCGCGACACCCCGGGCCCCTCGGCCCCCTGGAACGAGATCACCCCCGGGCTCTGGATGGGCGGGCACTACTGGACCCCGCCCGGCGGTGATCTCGAACCCGCCGTCGTGGGATACGAGTTCGACGTGGTCGTCAGCCTGTTCACGCTGCCGGGACACGGGCCCGCCCCGCACGTGGAGCACGTCGTCCGGGCGGTGCCGGACGACGTGCTCTCCGCCGCCCAGATCCGGGCGGTCCAGGACGCGGTCGCGCTCACCGCGCAGGCCGTCCGCCGGGGCCGCCGGACGCTCGTGCGCTGCCACTCCGGCTACAACCGCTCCGGCCTCGTGGTGGCGGGCGCCCTCGCGCTCCTCGGGCACGACACCGACCGGGCCGTCGGACTGGTCCGGGAACGGCGTTCGCCCTGGGCACTGAACAACCCGGTGTTCGTGGAGTACCTGAACACCGGGTTGGACGTGGCCCTGCTGCTGTCCGGCCTCGACGGGTCAGTGCACTGACGTACCGTCAGGACGCCTACGCCGGCCGTCAGATGTCACGGAAGGTCTCGATCTGCGCGCCGATCGAGTTGAGGCGCTCGGCGAGGTCCTCGTAGCCGCGGTTGATGACGTAGACGTTGCGCAGCACGGAGGTGCCCTGCGCGGCGAGCATCGCGAGGAGGATGACCACGGCGGGCCGCAGCGCGGGCGGGCACATCATCTCGGCGGCGCGCCAGCGGGTCGGGCCCTGGACGAGGACGCGGTGCGGGTCGAGGAGCTTGACGTCCGCGCCGAGCCTGGTCAGCTCGGTGAGGTAGATCGCCCGGTTGTCGTAGACCCAGTCGTGGATCATCGTCGTGCCGTGCGCCGCCGCGGCGATCGCGGCGAAGAACGGCACGTTGTCGATGTTGATGCCCGGGAACGGCATCGGGTGGATGGTGTCGATCGGCGCGGTCAGCTTGGACGGGCGCACGGTGAGGTCGACCAGCCGGGTGTGACCGTTGTGGGCCCGGTACTCCGGGGTCCGGTCGTAGTCCAGGCCCATGCCCTCCAGCACCGCGAGCTCGATCTCCAGGAACTCGATCGGCACCCGGCGGATCGTCAGCTCGGAGGAGGTGACGACGGCGGCGGCGAGCAGGCTCATCGCCTCCACCGGGTCCTCGGCCGGGGTGTAGTCGACGTCGCAGGTGATCTCCGGGACGCCGTGCACGGTGAGGGTCGTGGTGCCGATGCCCTCGATCTTCACACCGAGCTTCTCCAGGAAGAAGCACAGGTCCTGGACCATGTAGTTGGGCGAGGCGTTGCGGATGACGCTCACGCCGTCGTGGCGGGCCGCGGCCAGCAGCGCGTTCTCGGTGACGGTGTCCCCGCGTTCGGTCAGCACGATCGGACGGTCCAGCGGGACGCCCGGCTCGACCGAGGCGTGGTAGGCGCCGCCGGTGGTGGCGACCTCCAGGCCGAAGCGGCGCAGCGCGGTCAGGTGCGGCTGGACGGTGCGGGTGCCGAGGTCGCAGCCGCCGGCGTACGGGATGGCGAAGTGCTCGGCGCGGTGCATCAGCGGGCCGAGGAACATCAGCACGCTGCGGGTGCGGCGGGCGGCCTCGACGTCCATCGCGGCGAGGTCGAGCTCGGCCGGCGGGGTGAGTTCGAGGTCGCGGCCCTCGTTGATCCAGCGGCTCTTGACGCCGATGCTGGTGAGGACCTCGAGGATGCGGTAGACCTCCTCGATCCGGGCGACGCTGCGGATCGTGGTGCGGCCGGTGGTGAGGAGCGAGGCGCAGAGGATCGCGACGCAGGCGTTCTTGCTGCTGCGGACGTCGATCGCGCCGGAGAGGCGGGTGCCGCCGGCGACGCGCAGGTGCATCGGGCCGGAGTAGCCGAGGGAGACGATCTCGCTGTCGAGGGCTTCGCCGATGCGGGCGATCATCTCAAGGCTGACGTTCTGCTTGCCCTGTTCGATGCGATTGACCGCGCTCTGGCTGGTGCCGAGGGCCTCGCCGAGCTGCGCCTGGGACCAGCCGCGGTGCTGGCGCGCGGTACGGATGAGGGTGCCGATACGGGTGAGGTAGTCGCCTGTCACTCGGCAGACCATATCTCACGCTTGAGATGGCAACAGAATCAGGGGGCGGATGCTTGCTCTATTTGTCCGTTTCTTACCCCGCATGGTCGTCAGATCTTCACATCACCATGAGATATTGCTGAGCCTTCCGCGCATTCCTGGGAGTTCACGCGGCGGAACTCGCGGGGTCCCGACGCGCACCCACAGGGCCCTGGTGCGCACCCGGGACGGCCGGGGGCGCGCACCCGCCGCGCGCCTCACGGCCCGAGCGGTTCCGCCCGTCCGACGATGGTGCCCGCGCGGTCGATGCAGATGACGTCCACCGCCACCGGGGAGCCGACGAGCACACCGAGCGCCGTCGCCCTGGCCGCCTCGGCGACCAGGTCCCCCAGCGGCACGCCCGCCGCGCGGCACAACTGCACCGCCTCCAGCCCGGTGTTGGCGGCGGCCACCGCCGCGGCCAGGGCCTCGTCCGCGCCGCCGCGCCGGGCAAGGTCGGCGAGGTAGCCCTTGTCCACCTGCGAGCGCGCCGAGTGCAGGTCGAGGTGGCCGGCCGCGAGCTTGGACAGCTTGGCGAAGCCGCCCGCGATGGTCAGCCTCGGCACCGGGTGGCGCTTGAGGTACTTGAGGACGGCACCGGCGAAGTCACCCATGTCGAGCAGCGCGTCCTCGGGAAGTCCGTGCACGGCGACGGCGACCTTCTCCGACGTCGACCCGGTGCACCCCGCCACGTGCGTGCGGCCCGCCGCGCGCGCCACGTCCACGCCGCGGCGGATCGAGTCGATCCAGGCCGAGCAGGAGTAGGGGACGACGATGCCGGTCGTGCCCAGGACGGACAGGCCGCCGAGGATCCCGAGCCGGGGGTTCCAGGTCGAGCGGGCGATCTCCTCGCCGTGGTCGACGGAGACCTCGACGACGACGTCCCCCGTCCCACCGTGCTCGGCGGCCACCTCGGCGACGGCGTCGCGGATCATCTGCCTCGGCACCGGGTTGATGGCGGGCTCGCCGACGGGCAGCGGCAGACCGGCCTTGGTGACCGTCCCGACCCCGGGGCCGGCCCGGAACACCACCCCGGCGCCGGGCTCGCCGGCCCGCACCGTCGCGCGGATGAGGGCGCCGTGCGTCACGTCGGGGTCGTCGCCGGCGTCCTTGACCACGCCGGCCATGGCGCTCGGCCCGTCGGGGGCACCCGGGTGCCGACCGGGGGCGGCCGGGCCGCTCGCCGACCTGAGCTCCTCCGCGGCAAGGGCGAACGCGGGCCGCTGCCCCTTGGGGAGGGTGATGGTCACCGGGTCCGGGAACTCGCCGGTGAGCAGCGCCGTGTACGCGGCCTTGGCGGCCGCGGTGGCGCAGGCGCCCGTCGTCCAGCCGTGCCGCAGGCCGCTGCTCTTCAGCTGCCCGGCCCGGCCTCCCGGTTCGGCCACGTCCGCCTCGCTCGCTGTCTCGGTCGCCGTCGTGGCCGCTGCTCCCGTCGCCGCACCGATTGCTGCACGGACCGCCGCCCCCGGCCGCACCACCGGTCACTGCTCCGGCCGCCGCCCCGGGACGGCCGCAACGGCCTCCGATGCCGATTTTCCCCCATGGGCCCGGCCGGACGGTGACCGGGGCCATCGGCGGGTGTGAGCAGGAGTGGGGGCGGGGGCTGGCGGGGGCGGTGGGGGGATGGCGGTGGGGGCGGTGGCGGGGCGGTGGGAATGGCCGCCTCTGGTTACCGAGAAGTTCTCTGCACGGGTCTCGAAACCGCCGCCTACCAGCGAGTAATCTGGCGCTCCGCCAGATGCGGGGTTCATGACACAAGGCCCGGAACCGGTACGACCGGCCGGGCCATCAGAATGCGGGGTTTTCGTGGCAGGGATGAGTCGGCGCACGTTCGTGACGGGTACGTCGGTGGCCGCCGCCTGGGCGGCCCTTTCGCTGGGCGGCGCACAGTTCGCCTCGGCGGCGGCGCGCGACCGGGCACTGGCGGCCACCGCCGCGAGAGCCGTCCGGGTGACCGGGACCACGCTCGACCAGGTGGCGACGCCGGTCGGCAGCGGCTCCTACAAGCGGCTGACGGCCGGGCCGGGCTGGCCTCTGGTCGTCCGCGGGGACATCGCGGCCCCGGGCAGCGGGCGCGACGACCGCCGCACCGGGCTGGCCAGCTTCGTCCAGTTCTCCGACCTGCACCTGGTCGACACCGAGTCGCCGTTCCGCTTCGAGTACCTGGCCAAGTTCCTCGGCGCGGCGCACCGGCCGCACGAGACCCTGAACGCCCGCGGTGTCTCGGCCCTCGTCGAGCGCGTCAACTCGCTCGCCGGCGGCCCCTACACCGGGATGCCGTTCAGCCTGGTGATGGCCACCGGCGACAACACCGACAACCACGAGCACGTCGAACTCGACTGGTACCTCACGGTGATGGGCGGCGGACGCCTCGCTCAGAACACCGGTGATCCGAACCGCTACGAGGGCGTGCAGAACTCCGGCAGCTCCGCCTACTGGAACCCCGAACTGTCCTTCCAGGACGGCTACAAGGCAAAGGGTTTCCCGCAGATACCCGGCTTCCTGTCGGCCGCCGGCCGCCCCTTCGACGCCCCGGGCCTGCGCACGCCCTGGTACACGACGGTCGGCAACCACGATGACAGCCTTGAGGGTTCGCTCCCGGACCTCGGACTGCTGAACGACCTCTACACCGGCCGGTACAAGCTGGAGGGCTGCGACGACGCCGAGGCCGGCCGACTGATGGAGGCCCTGCGGCACGACCCGGCGAGCGCCGCGCTGCTG
This sequence comes from Kitasatospora sp. NPDC048722, assembly GCF_040650235.1. Taxonomy (NCBI): domain Bacteria; kingdom Bacillati; phylum Actinomycetota; class Actinomycetes; order Kitasatosporales; family Streptomycetaceae; genus Kitasatospora; species Kitasatospora sp. NPDC048722. Next base: position 412,960 of record NZ_JBEZGX010000001.1, on the reverse strand, counting down.
CTCGGCAAGCTGCTGGCGACCGGCGACGCGGTGCGCGAGATCACCCCCGACGAGCGCCGACGGCCGTTCACGCTCAAGGAGTTCGCGAAGGCCCACCTCGACCCGGCGGTCACCGGCGCGGGCCCGCACGGACACGGCTTCACCTCGGACATGGTGAACAGCGGCAAGCTCTTCTACACCTTCCGCATCTCGGACAAGGTCCTCGGCATCAGCCTGGACACCACCAACCAGGCCGGATTCGCGGACGGTTCGATCGGCACCGCCCAACTGCGCTGGCTGGAGCAGCAGCTGAAGGCGCACAGCGGGCACTGGTACGACGGCAACGGGCGCAAGGTGACCGGCGGCAGCACCGACGACCTGATCCTGATCTTCAGCCACCACACCAGCGGCACCATGGGCAACCTGCTGCCCGACCCGCGCAACATCTTCGAGAAGCGGCACGACGGCAACGAGCTGGTGGCGCTGCTCCAGCGCTACCCCAACGTCGTCGCGTGGGTGAACGGACACACCCACATGAACAAGATCACTGCGCACGGGCACGCGGTACCGGAGCGCGCGTTCTGGGAGATCAACACCGCCTCCCACATCGACTACCCGCAGCACGGCCGGATCATCGAGATCGCGGACAACGGGGACGGCACGCTCTCCCTGTTCACGACGCTGATCGAGTCCGACGCCCCGTACGGGACGGACTTCGCCGGCACGTCGGACGCGAACCTGGCCGCGCTCTACCGCGAGCTGTCCTACAACGACCCGTACGGTCGGCCGGCCGCGCTGCTCGGCGCGGGGCAGGACCACAACACGGAACTGCTGATCACCAAGCCGACGCGGTGACGGGGCGGCCGGCGACCGAGGCCTGACGGCTGACGGCTGACGAGTAACAGATGACAGCTGACAGATTTCGTCATCTGTCAGCTGTCATCCGTTCTCCGTTACTCCGGGTACCGCCGCGGCGTCCAGACCACCTCGACGCCGGCGCCGCGCTCGACGGCCCGCGTCTGCGAGGAGCCGATCAGCAGGATCGTCCGCATGTCGACGAGCGCCGGGTCCAGCTCGCCGAGCCGGACGATCCGGACCCGCTCGGTCGGGCCGCCGACGTCGCGCGCCATCACGACCGGCGTCTCCGGCGCGCGGTACTCCAGGAGGAGGTCCCGGGCCAGACCGACCTGCGTCGTCCGCGACTTGGACCCCGGGTTGTACAGCGCGAGCACCAGGTCCGCCTCCGCCGCCGCGCGCAGGCGGCGGGCCACCGCGTCCCACGGCTTGAGCCGGTCCGACAGTGAGACGACCGCGTAGTCGTGCCCCAGCGGGGCGCCCGCCCGGGACGCGGCCGCGTGCGCCGCGGTCATGCCTGGCAGGACCCGCACCGGCACGTCCCGGTAGGCCTCCTCGCAGGCGACCTCCAGCACCGCCGTCGCCATCGCGAAGACGCCCGGGTCGCCCGAGGACACCACGCAGACCCGCCGTCCGCGCCGGGCCAGGTCGAGGGCGAACTCGGCGCGCTCGGACTCCACCTTGTTGTCCGATCCGTGCCGCACCTGCCCCGGCCGCTCCGGCACCCGGGCCAGGTAGGTGGTGTAGCCGACCAGGTCAGTGGCCTCGGCCAGCGCGCCGCGCGCCTCCGGGGTGAGCCACAGCGGTCCGGCCGGCCCGGTACCGACGACGGTCACACGGCCGACCCCCTCCGCCGTCCGCACGACCGGCTCCAGCGGCGCGACCTTGCTCGGCAGCACCGCCACCGAGAAGTAGGGCACGGTCTCCCCGTCGATCTCGGCGAGCGGCGCGATCCGCTCACCCTCCATGAACGCGCGCTCGACGTACTGCGCGTCCTCCAGGCGGCCCGCCCGCTCCAGCGCGCGGCGGACGGCCGGGAAGGTGCGCCCGAGCTTCATGATCACGGCCGAGTCGGCGGACGCGATCCGTGCCGCCAGCTCCTCCTCGGGCAGCGTTCCCGGGATGACCGTGAGGGTCTCCTCGGCCTCCGTCAGCGGCTGGCCGAGCCGAGCGGCCGCCGCGCTGACGGAGGTCACGCCCGGCACCACCTCGGTCGGGTAGCGGTGCGCGAGCCGCTTGTGCATGTGCTGGTAGGAGCCGTAGAACAGCGGGTCACCCTCGGCGAGCACGACGACGTCGCGCCCGGCGTCCAGGTGGGCGGCCAGCCGGGCGGCGGCCTCCTCGTAGAAGTCGTCCAGCGCACCCCGGTAGCCGCCCGGGTGGTCGGTGGTCTCGACGGTGATCGGGTAGACCAGCTTCTCCTCGACCTGACCACCCGTCAGGTACCGCTCGGCGATCGAGCGCGCGATGGACCGCCCGTGCCGGGCACTGTGGTACGCCACGACGTCGGCCTTGCCGATGAGTTCGGCGGCGCGGACGGTCACCAGGGACGGGTCGCCCGGCCCGAGCCCGACTCCGTAGAGCCGTCCGGTCGAGGCGTTCTGACGATCCGTCACTCTTCTTCACTCGCAATCGCGTTGATGGCTGCGGCGGCCATCGCGCTGCCACCGCGGCGGCCGCGCACCACCAGGTGCTCCAGGCCGGACGGGTGCTCGGCCAGGGCCTGCTTGGACTCGGCGGCGCCGATGAAGCCGACCGGCACGCCGATCACCGCGGCCGGGCGCGGCGCGCCCGCCTCGATCATCTCCAGGAGCCGGAAGAGCGAGGTCGGCGCGTTGCCGACGGCCACCACGGCGCCTTCCAGGCGGGGCAGCCACAGCTCCATGGCGGCGGCGCTACGGGTGTTGCCCATCGCGCGGGCCAGTTCGGGGACCGACGGGTCGGTGAGGGTGCAGACGACCTCGTTGTCGGCGGGCAGCCGCTTGCGGGTCACGCCGCTCGCGACCATGTTGACGTCGCACAGGATCGGCGCGCCGGCGTGCAGCGCGGCGCGCGCGGAGGCGACCACGCCGGGCGAGTACACCAGGTCCTCGACCAGGTCGACCATCCCGCAGGCGTGGATCATCCGCACCGCGACCTGGGAGACGTCCGCCGGCAGGGCGGCCAGGTCGGCCTCCGCGCGGATGGTGGCAAAGGACTGGCGGTAGATGGACGCACCGTCCTTCTCGTACTCGATCACTTCGTGGTCCTCCTGGCCTCGGCGACCGCCTCGGCCATCTCCTCGTTCGTCACATCCACGGCGGAAACCTCCATCGCGGAAACCTCCACGGCGGAAACGTCCACAGCCGAAGCCTGCGCCCCCGCGCCGACCGCCGGGCCGTTCACCGTCACCCGGTAGCCCTGCCCAGTGGCGAGCACGTCCACCCACCGCCCGGCCGGGTGGCCGCAGCGCCGTTCACAGCCCGACCAATGCACGGGCAGGCCGCCGGCGCTCGCCACGTCCAGGGCCCGCGCCGCGTCCGCCCGCACGTCGGCGAGCGATCTGGCGCACCCGGGCAGCCCGGTGCAGGCGGAGGCCCGTTCCCAGGGCGAGCCGGGCAGCGTCCGGAACCCGGCCTCGGCGAGGCCGGCCAGCCGCTCGGCCGGGGCCCCCGGCAGGACGGCTCCGCGCCAGGGCGTCAGGCGCAGTTCACCGGCGGAGGACGCGACCAGCGCGCGCCACTGCGCCGCGCTCGCCCGGCCGAAGCGCACGCCCACCGACAGCCCGCCGGGCAGCGCGCCGACGACGGGGGCGGCCCCGGTGAACGCGGGCAGGGGCACGGTGCCGGCCGGAAGCAGGTCCGGGACCTCGCGCAGGTGCCAGGCCTTGCGCCCGCTCGCGCGCAGCGCGTCCAGGAAGGACCGGGCCGCGTCCAGCACGGCCGTCACTTCCCGCCCGGCCTCGACCGGGTGTCCGGAGGCGTCCCGCCCGAGGCGCAGCAGACGGCGGCCGTCCGGGCCTGCGATCAATGTCACATCGGCGTCGAGCGCGGCGACGTCGCCGTGGCCGTCGTCCAGCGCGAACAGGAACTTGCCGGAGAGTCCGGCCGCCCAGTCGCCCGCGCACAGCCGCGTGTCCAGTTCCCGCACCCAGGCCTGCACGTCGGCGGCCGGGCGGGCGTCGAGGCCGGCGAGCGGCGAGGCGACGATGTTGCGCACCCGTTCGTGGGTGTCGGAGGGCAGCAGCCCGACGGCGCGCAGTCGTTCGGCGAGGTCCGCCGCGCAGTGCGGAGCCAGGCCGCGGAGTTGGACGTTGCCGCGGGAGGTGGTCTCCAGTTCGCCGTCGCCGAGGGCCTCGGCCGCGTCGGCCAGCGCGATCGCCTGACGGTCCGTCAGGAGACCGCCGGGCAGGCGGACCCGGGCCAGGGCGCCGTCGTCGGCCGTGTGCAGACGAAGCGCCCCTGGACAGGCGTCCGCGCGCCCCCGGTCGGGCACCGCGGCGCCCGGCGGGGTGGCGTCGGGTGTCGGTGGCATGGCGGCGAGCATACAGATGATCCGATCGGTTGCCTCCGTCCGCTGCATCACACTCCGGATCACACTCCGGCTCCCGGTAGGTGCCTCTCGCTCACCCCGCCACCGCGCACCCTGGCGCACCCCGGCGCGCGGCGCCCACGCCCGACCACACGCCCCCGCCCGCACCCCCGCCGCACCCTTGCGGCCACCCCTGCGGCCACCCCACCGCACCCCCGCGGCCAGCCCGTCCCCGCGCCTCCTCCGCGCTTCCCCCGCGCCCGCAGCGACACCGGGCAGGTCAGAACTCGCTCTCCCCCAGGTCAGCCACACCCCGTACGATGCTGGCGGGCGGTCCCCGCGGACCGCCCGACGCCAGCGACGGCGCAGGGGAGGAAACCGGTGCAAGCCCGGTGCGGTCCCGCCACTGTGACCGCGGCTCACCGGGACACCCGGTGGCCGCGGGAGCCAGGAACTCCCGCCGTCCTCCACCGGCCCGGGGCGCGGACCCCGAGGAAGGCAGAAATGCACCACCGCTGTCGCATGCCCGCGCCCGCGTCCCCGGCCACCACCGAGGCCGTCCGGGCCGCCGCCGTTTCGGCCGCCCCGGCCACCACCGAGGCCGGGAGGGCCTACGCATGATCCTGCTGCTGTCGACGTCCGACACCGACCTGCTCAGTGCCCGCGCCTCGGCCGGCCCCGTCCCGTACCGGCTCGGCAACCCCGCCCGGCTGTCCCCCGAGGACCTGCCGGAGCTGCTGGACGGCACCGAGCTGGTGGTGGTCCGCCTGCTCGGCGGGCGCCGCGCCTGGCAGGAGGGCCTCGACGCGCTGCTGGCGGGCCCGCGCCCGGTGGTCGTCCTGACCGGCGAACAGGCCCCCGACGCCCAGCTGATGGAGCTGTCCACCGTCCCGGCCGGCATCGCCGCCGAGGCGCACGCCTACCTCGCCCACGGCGGCGCGGCCAACCTGGCCGAGCTCGGCGCGTTCCTCTCCGACACCGTGCTGCTCACCGGCCACGGCTTCGCCCCGCCCGCCTCCGCCCCGGCCTGGGGTCCCCTGGAGCGCGAGGCCGCGACCACCGCCGGCGACGGCCCGACGGTCGCCGTGCTCTACTACCGCGCCCACCACATGAGCGGGAACATCGCGTTCGTCGAGACCCTGTGCCGGGCGATCGAGGACAAGGGCGCCCGCGCGAAGGCGTACTACTGCGCCTCGCTGCGCGGCGCCGAGCCCGAGCTGCTGGCCGCCCTCGGCGAGGCCGACGCGATCGTCACCACCGTGCTCGCCGCCGGCGGCACCCGCCCCGCCGACGCCCAGGCCGGCGGCGACGAGGAGGCCTGGGACGCGGGCGCGCTCGCCGCGCTGGACCGCCCGATCCTCCAGGCGCTGTGCCTCACCTGGTCGCGCGCCCAGTGGGAGGCCAGCGACGACGGCCTGTCCCCGCTGGACACCGCGACGCAGATCGCCGTGCCGGAGTTCGACGGCCGCCTGATCAGCGTCCCGTTCTCGTTCAAGGAGCTCGACGAGGACGGCCTCACCGTCTACGCCGCCGATCCGGAGCGCGCCGCCCGCGTCGCCGGCACCGCCGTCAAGCACGCCCGCCTGCGGCACGTCCCGGCCGCCGAGCGCCGCCTCGCGCTCGTGCTGTCCGCGTACCCGACCAAGCACGCCCGCGTCGGCAACGCCGTCGGCCTGGACACCCCGGCCAGCGCCGTCCGGCTGCTGCACCGGCTGCGCGAGGAGGGCATGGACCTCGGGAACGACCTGCCCGGCCTGGACGACGGCGCCGAGGACGGCCACGAGGGCGACGCGATCATCCACGCCCTGATCGCCGCCGGCGGCTACGACCAGGACTGGCTCACCGAGGACCAGCTGGCCCGCAACCCGGTCCGCATCCCCGCCGCCGACTACCGCCGCTGGTACGCCGGGCTCCCGCAGGCCCTGCGCGCGCAGGTCGAGGAGCACTGGGGCCCGGCCCCCGGCGAGCTGTACGTCGACCGCTCCCAGAACCCCGACGGCGACATCGTGCTCGCCGCGATCCGCTCCGGGAACCTACTCGTCCTCATCCAGCCGCCGCGCGGCTTCGGCGAGAACCCGGTCGCGATCTACCACGACCCCGACCTGCCGCCGAGCCACCACTACCTCGCCGCCTACCGCTGGATCGAGGCCGCCCAGGAGGACGGCGGCTTCGGCGCCCACGCCGTCATCCACCTCGGCAAGCACGGCAACCTGGAGTGGCTGCCCGGCAAGACCGCCGCGCTGTCCGCCGAGTGCGGCCCCGACGCCGTCCTCGGCGACCTCCCGCTCGTCTACCCGTTCCTGGTCAACGACCCGGGCGAGGGCACCCAGGCCAAGCGCCGCGCCCACGCCACGCTGGTCGACCACCTCGTGCCGCCGATGGCCCGCGCCGACTCCTACGGCGACATCGCCCGCCTGGAGCAGCTCCTCGACGAGCACTCCAACATCGCCGCGATGGACCCGGCCAAGCTCCCCGCGATCCGCGCCCAGATCTGGACCCTCATCCAGGCCGCCAAGCTCGACCACGACCTCGGCCTCGACGAGCGCCCCGAGGACGACGGCTTCGACGACTTCCTGCTGCACGTCGACGGCTGGCTGTGCGAGGTCAAGGACGCCCAGATCCGCGACGGCCTGCACGTCCTCGGCCAGGCCCCGGCCGGCACCGACCGGGTCAACATCGTGCTCGCCATCCTGCGTGCCCGCCAGATCTGGGGCGGCGTCAGCGCCCTGCCCGGCCTGCGCGAGGCGCTCGGCCTGGACGAGGCCGCGCTCACCCTCGGCGCCACCGACGCGGCCGAGGCCAAGGCCCGCGCCCTGGTCGAGGCCATGGAGGCCGAGGACTGGGCGCCCGAGGCGGTCGAGAAGGTCGCCGCCGGGTACCCCGAGGCCGTCCGCGAGGTGCTCGCGTTCGCCGCCACCCAGGTGGTGCCGCGCCTCGCCGCCACGACCGACGAGCTGGACGCCGTCCTGCACGCGCTCCAGGGCGGCTTCGTCCCGGCCGGGCCCTCCGGCTCCCCGCTGCGCGGCCTCGTCAACGTGCTGCCCACCGGCCGCAACTTCTACTCCGTCGACCCCAAGGCGGTGCCCAGCAAGCTCGCCTGGGAGACCGGCCAGGCCCTCGCCGCCTCGCTTGTCGAGCGCTACCGGGCCGACAACGACGGCGCCTGCCCGCCCTCGGTCGGGCTCTCGCTGTGGGGCACCAGCGCGATGCGCACCGCCGGCGACGACATCGCCGAGGCCTTCGCCCTGCTCGGCGTCCGCCCGGTCTGGGACGACGCCTCGCGCCGCGTGACCGGCCTGGAGCCGATCCCGCTGGAGGAGCTCGGCCGCCCGCGCATCGACGTCACGCTGCGCATCTCGGGCTTCTTCCGCGACGCGTTCCCGCACGTCGTCGCCCTGCTGGACGACGCGGTGCGCCTGGCCGCCGCCCAGGAGGAACCGGCGGCGGACAACTTCGTCCGCGCCCACGTGCAGGCCGACCTCGCCGTCCACGGGGACGAGCGCAGGGCCACCGTCCGCGTCTTCGGCTCCCGCCCCGGCACCTACGGCGCGGGCCTGCTCCAGCTGATCGACAGCCGCGACTGGCGCACCGACGCCGACCTCGCCGAGGTCTACACGGTGTGGGGCGGCTACGCGTACGGGCGCGGGCTCGACGGGCGCCCGGCGCGCGAGGAGATGGAGACCGCGTACAAGCGGATCACCGTCGCCGCGAAGAACACCGACACCCGCGAGCACGACATCGCCGACTCGGACGACTACTTCCAGTACCACGGCGGCATGGTCGCCACCGTCCGCGCCCTCACCGGCAAGGCGCCGACCGCCTACATCGGCGACTCGACCCGCCCGGAGACCGTCCGCACCAGGACGCTCACCGAGGAGGCCGCCCGCGTCTTCCGCGCCCGGGTGGTCAACCCGCGCTGGATCGAGGCGATGCGCCGCCACGGCTACAAGGGCGCGTTCGAGATGGCCGCGACCGTCGACTACCTGTTCGGCTACGACGCCACGACGGGCGTGGTCGCGGACTGGATGTACGAGAAGCTGACCCAGGAGTACGTGCTGGACCCGGTCAACCGGGAGTTCCTCGCCGGCGCCAACCCGTGGGCTCTGCACGGGATCAGCGAGCGCCTCCTGGAGGCGGCGAGCCGCGGCCTGTGGGAGAAGCCGGACCCGGAGCTGATCGAGCAGTTGCAGGCCGCGTTCCTGGAGACCGAGGGGGACCTGGAGGGCGACGAGGGCTGAGGCACCCCGGCCAGGGCCGGGACACCGGGACGGGACCGGTCGTTCGGGTGTTCCAAACGTGGTGTTCACGTCATCCGTCCGGGTGACGTGAACACTGGTGGCATCATGCGCCCGAGCGGACAATACGGGGCATGTCGCGACGCCTCGCCCTCAGCCGTCCCGTCTCCCCCACGCCCTTCGCCTGCGACCGGGGCGACCCGGCCGGCGCCGGGCCGACGCGGCCCGCCCACCGGTACCGGGCGCGCCTCGGGGCGCTGGCGGCCGGGGCGCTGCCGGTGCTCGCGTTCCCGCCCCTGGGGCTCGCGTGGCTGGCCTGGGTCGCGCTGGTGCCGGGACTGCTGCTGATGCAGCGGGCGCCGTCGGGGCGGGAGGCGGCGGTGCGCGGGTGGTGGTTCGGCGCGGGTTTCATCCTGACCGCGATGTACTGGCTGGTCCCGTCGATCGGACCGGGTCTGCCGGTGCTCGCCGTCCTGTTCGGGGCGCTGCAGGCCGTCGTCGGCCTCGGCGTGCACCGGCTGCTGCGCCCACCGCTGACGGCCCGCCGCGCGCTGCTCGCCGTGGCCCTCGTCCCCGCGCTGTGGCTGACCACCGAGTACGCCCGCTCCTGGCACGCGCTGGGCGGGCCGTGGGCGCTGCTCGGTGCCACCCAGTGGCAGCACCCGGCCGTCCTCGCGCTTGCTTCGGCGGGCGGGATCTGGCTGGTCAGCGCGGCGGTGGTGGCGGTGAACACCGGGGTGCTGGTCGTGCTCACGGCCGCCCCCTGGCGCCCACGGGCCGTCGCGGCGCTGACCGCCGTCCTGGTCCTGGTGGCCGGTCCGCTCCTGTTCGCGCTGCGCGACGCGCCCGCGCGGACGGGGGCGGTGACGGTGGCACTCGTCCAGCCGGGGATCGTCGACGACCCGCGGGCCCGGTTCGACGCGAGCGCCCGGGCCACGGCGGAGCTCGGCGGGCGGCCGGTGGACCTGGTCGTCTGGGGCGAGAGCAGCACCACGTCCGACCTGGACCGCGACCGGGTCGCGCTGGACCGGCTGCGCGAACTGTCCGCCGCCACCGGCGCGCAGGTCATCGCCGGGGAGGACGCGCGCAAGGCCGACGGGCGGATCTCGAAGGACGCCGTCCTGGTCTCCCCGGCGGGCGTCGTGGACCGCTACCGCAAGATCCGGCTGGTGCCGTTCGGCGAGTACATCCCGCTGCGGCCGGTGCTCGGGTGGATCGCGGGCGTCAGCCGGGCGGCGGGCGAGAACCGGGCACCCGGGACCTCGTTCCACGTGCTGCCGGCCACCGACCGGGCGGGCGGCGCGCTGCCGGTCGGCGTGCTGGTCTGCTTCGAGTCGGCGTTCCCCGACATGGCGCGGACGGCGGCGCGGGACGGGGCCCGGGTGCTGGTCTACCAGTCGTCCACGTCGACGTTCCAGCACACGTGGGCGCCCGCGCAGCACGTCTCGCTCGCGGCGATCCGGGCCGCCGAGACCGGCCGTCCGGCCGTGCAGGCCTCGCTGACGGGGGTCTCGGCGGCCTTCGACGCGCAGGGCCGCGAGCTCGCCCGGCTCGGCACCGACGGCACCGGGGCGCTGACCGTGCGGCTGCCGCTCACCGCGCCCGGCACGCTGACCTGGTACGACCGCGTCGGTGACGTGGTGCCACTGGCGGCCGTGCTCGTGACGGCGGGTGCGGCGGCCGCGGTGTGGCGGGGACGGCGCGCGGCACGGGCACTGGTTTCCGGCGGGGAGTCCGGGGAGGGTCAGCCCTCGTCGCCCGCGCGGTAGACGCCGAACACCGCTCCCTGGGCGTCGCGCAGGACGCCGATGCGCGGGCCGTCCGGGACGTCCGTCGCGGGCATCAGCACGTCGGCGCCGAGACCGCTCGCGCGCGTGACGGTGTTGTCGACGTCCGCGACCGCGAAGTACGGCAGCCAGTGCGCGGGGACCTGTGGCGGGAAGCGGTCGTCCATCACCATCATGCCGCCGAAGTCCGCACCGGCCAGGCCCCATTGGGTGTACTGCGGGGACGCGGTGACCGACCAGCCGAACACCGCCGGGTAGAAGGCCGTCGCGCTCTCCGCGTCCCGGGTGGCCAGCTCCACCCAGCCGAGCGCGCCGGGCTCGTTGAACACGCCCGCGCCCTGGAACGCGCGGGCCTGCCAGAGCGTGAAGACCGCGCCGGAGTTGTCGGCGACCACGGCGAACCGACCGAGGTCGAACACGTCGGAGGGCTCCACGAGCGCCTTGCCGCCGCGCGCCTTGATCGTCGCGACGGTCTCGTCGGCGTCGGCGACCGCGAAGGACACCGTCCAGCCCGTCGGCTGCTGCGGCCCGTAGAGCGGGGTGACGGCCGCGACCGGCGCGTCACCGAGGAACATCTGCGTGTAGCCGCCGGCTTCGGGCCGCACGTCGGTCTCGGCGCGCCAGCCGAACAGCTCGCCGTAGAAGGACCGGGCTGCGGCGGGGTCGGAGGTGCCCAGCTCGACCCAACAGGGGGCGCCGATGGTGGCGGAGTTCTGCTTCATGTGCTTCTCTCTGGCCGTTCCTGCGTCGGTGACGACGGTGATGATCCGTCAATTCTGCTTGCTGTCATGCGATTTCGAGGACAATCTTGCCTTTCGCGTGCCCGGACTCGACGAGGGCGAGCGCCTCGGCGGCGCGGGCCAGCGGGTAGCGGGCGGTGATGTGCACGTCCAGCTCGCCGGCCGCGACGAGGGCGGCCAGGGCGGCCAGGCTTTCGGAGGTGGTGGAGCGCGTGACGTAGCGGCCGCCCAGCTCGGCGGCCGTCGCCGGATCGGCGGTGCTGACCAGCTTCGAACGGTCGGCGAGGGCATCGGCGGCGGCGCGCGGCGCGTCACCGCCGACGAGGTCGAGGATGCCGTCCACGCCTTCCGGAGCCGCCTGAGCGATCCGCTCGGCGACACCCTCGCCGTACCGGACGTGCACGGCACCGAGCGCCTCGACGTGGCCGCGGTTGGCGTCGCTCGCGGTGCCGATCACGCGCAGGCCGCGGCTGCGGGCGATCTGCACCGCCGCGCTGCCGACGCCCCCGGCGGCACCGAGGATCAGGAGCGTGCGGCCGGAGCCCAGGCCCACGTCGCGGACGGCGTCGTCGGCGGTCGCCGTGGCGACGGCGAGGGTCGCGGCCCGGTCGAAGCCGACGGCCGCGGGCTTGAGGGCGCTCATCCCGGCGCGCAGCAGCGTCTGTTCGGCGAAGGCGCCGGCGGCGGCGACCCCGAAGACCTCGTCCCCCGGGGTGAAGGCGGTCACGTCCGGGCCGACCCGCAGGACGACGCCCGCGGCCTCCTGGCCCATGACGAAGGGCAGGTCTCGGCCCTGGCGGCCGAGGAAACCGCTGCGGACCTTCCAGTCCACCGGGTTCACCCCGGCGGCGCGGACAGCGACGGCCAGTTGCCCCGGGCCCGGCAGGAGCTCCGGGCGGTCCAGGAACTCCTGGGTCTCCGGCCCGCCGTAGTCGACGAACGCGAACGCTCTGGCCATCGGTGATCCCACTCCTCGGGTAGCCCCCCGCTGGTAGCCCCACCCCGCCCCCGCCCAGCATGCGGGGGCGTTCGGGGACGGGCCGCCGGTGCTGCGCCGAACGGGGGCGAGCGAACGGAAAACAGATGACAGATGACAGATTTCGAAATCTGTCATCTGTCATCCGTTCGCCGTCAGTCGCCGACCGTCAGCTCCGCACGGCCCGCGCCACCGGGATCCAGAGCTCCGCCTCGGCGTCGCCCGTCCCCGGGACGAAGTGGGTGCGCAGGATCTCCGGGCCCGGCCTGGCCTCGTACGGGTTGGAGGGGAACCACTGGCCGTACACGTCCGCCCACATCTGCTGCAGCGCCTGCGGGAACGACCCCGTGTTGGTGAACACCGCCCACGTCCCGGCCGGGACGTGCAGAACGTCCAGGTCGTCCGGGACGACGGCGTCCTCGCGCGCCACCACCGCGTGCCAGTAGTCGAGTTCGGAGCCCTCCTCCCGGTTGGGCGAGAAGTCGTCGGTCACCGAGACGATGCCGACCGGCTCGTTGCCCGTCAGCGCCGCGATCCGCTCGACGGTCCCCTTGCCGAGCCCCTTGATGAACTCGGCGATGTGCGGGTTGACGCCCTGGTAGATCAGGGGCACCCGCGCCTTCTTGCCGACGATCCGGAAGTCCGGCTTCCGCACGATCCGGTAATCCATACTGCTTGCTCCTTCCACGACGAGTCGGAAGGACATCCGGGCCTGGGACTTGAGCACCGCGCCGTCGCGCCGGGCCTCCCCGGGCCCGACCCCGTGCATCGCCCGGAACGCCCGGGCGAACGCCTCCCCCGAGGTGTAGCCGTACCGGACCGCGATGTCGAGCAACGTCCGCTCGCCGTCGAGCACCTCGGCCCCGGCGACGGTCAGCCGCCGGCGCCGGACGTACTCCGACAGCGGCATCCCGGCGAGCATCGAGAACAGCCGCCGGAAGTGGTGTTCCGACGTCACCGCGATCCGCGCCAGTTCGGCCACGTCGATCTCGCGGTCCAGGTTGCGGTCGATGTCCTCCATCGCCCGGTTCAGGTGCTCCAGCACGCCGGCCCCCGTCCTTCCTCGTTGGTCTCCACCGTAGGAAGGACCCACCTTGCCGCACCCGACAATCGGTGCCCGCTTCGGTCGGGTGGCGGTCCCGGCGGGACCGCCACCCGCGACACGCACCGGGCACCGGGCTCCGGGTCAGCGCCTGATCAGACCAGGCCCTGCGCCAGCATCGCGTCAGCGACGAGCTCGAAGCCCGCGATGTTCGCGCCCACCACGTAGTCGCCCGGCCGCCCGTACCGCTCGGCGGTGACGGCGCAGGACTCGTGGATGTGCCGCATGATGCCGGCCAGCCGCTCCTCGGTGCGTGCGAAGGTCCACGAGTCGCGCGAGGCGTTCTGCTGCATCTCCAGCGCGCTGGTCGCGACGCCGCCCGCGTTCGCGGCCTTGCCCGGGCCGAACGCCACGCCGGCCTCCTGGAACACCCGGACCGCCTCCGGCGTGGTGGGCATGTTGGCGCCCTCGGCGACCGCCTTCACGCCGCCGCGCACCAGCGCGATCGCGTCCGCCTCGGCCAGCTCGTTCTGCGTGGCGCAGGGCAGCGCGACGTCGCACGGCACGCTCCACACGCTCACCCCCTCGGCCCCCGCCTCGACGAACCGGACGTGGTCGCCGCGCAGTTCGGCGTACTCGGCGATCCGGCCGCGCCGGACCTCCTTGACCTCCTTGAGCAGGTCGAGGTCGATACCCTTCTCGTCGACCACGTAGCCGGAGGAGTCGGAGCAGGTGAGGACGGTCGCGCCGAGCTGCTGCGCCTTCTCGATCGCGTACACGGCGACGTTGCCCGAGCCCGAGACGGCGACCCGGCACCCGTCGAGGCTCTCGCCGCGGGCGCGCAGCATCTCCTCGGTGAACAGCACACAGCCGTACCCGGTGGCCTCGGTGCGCACCTGCGCGCCGCCCCAGCCGAGGCCCTTGCCGGTGAGGACGCCGCTCTCGTGGCGGTTGGTGATCCGCTTGTACTGGCCGAAGAGGTAGCCGATCTCCCGGCCGCCGACGCCGATGTCCCCGGCCGGGACGTCGGTGTGCTCGCCGATGTGGCGGTACAGCTCGGTCATGAAGGACTGGCAGAAGCGCATGACCTCGGCGTCCGAGCGGCCCTTGGGGTCGAAGTCGGAGCCGCCCTTGCCGCCGCCGATGGACAGCCCGGTGAGCGCGTTCTTGAAGATCTGTTCGAAGCCGAGGAACTTGACGATGCCGAGGTCGACGGAGGGGTGGAAGCGCAGCCCGCCCTTGTACGGGCCGAGGGCGCTGCTGAACTCCACGCGGAAGCCGCGGTTGACGTGGACCGCGCCGGAGTCGTCCGTCCACGGCACGCGGAACATCAGCTGGCGCTCGGGCTCGCAGACGCGCTCGATGATCCGGGCGTCGACGAGCTCGGGGCGGCGGGCGAGGACCGGACCGAGGGTCTCCAGGACCTCGTGGACGGCCTGGTGGAACTCGTTCTCGCCGCGGTTGCGGCGGACGACGTCCGCGTAGAGCGCCTCGACGGCGCGGCTCTCGGCCTCGGTGGCCTGCGGGGAGGGGGCGGTGGGAGGGTTGGCGGGCATCCGGTTCGGACCTTCCGTGGTCGGGAGTGGACGTGCGCGAGGCGTTCCCGTGCCCAGGAAACGCGGGCAAGTCTCGCAGTGTCCCCGGTACGGCTCCCGGCCCATCCACATACTGAAACCCCCCTGGCCCCGCGGTGGTTACGGTCCCTCAGCCCCCTCGCGCCCGCACCGAGCCCGGCTGAACCGTCTCCCGGCCCCGCCCGCGAATCACGGAACGTAGTCCCCGTGGACGGGAACAGCCGGGGCGGACGTGGTGTTGTGCGCCTCCGACATCGTCTGCGTAGTCGGCCCGGGCACGGACAGTACCCAGTTGTTCAAATTGGAACGACCGAGTACGGTCGGAGCCCGGTCCACCCCCTCGGGGACCTGACCACCTCGGCAACCCGCCACTCGCCATCGGAGGCCCGCCCATGCCGCAGCCCGGCTCCGCCACGGTGCGCTCACGCGTGCGCATCCCGCTGACCTTCCCGGACGGCTACCGCGCCGACGCGGAGGTCTTCACCTTCCACGGCCTGGCCGACGGCGCCGAACACCTGGCGCTCGCGTTCGGGCGGGTGCCGGAGGGCGGGACGCCGCTGGTGCGGCTGCACTCGGAGTGCCTGACCGGCGACGTGTTCGGCTCGGACCGCTGCGACTGCGGCCCGCAGCTGCGCGAGTCGGTCGAGCGGATCAGCGAGGCCGGCGGCTACCTGCTCTACCTCCGTCAGGAGGGCCGCGGCATCGGGCTCTACAACAAGCTCGACGCCTACGCCCTGCAGGACTCCGGCCTCGACACCTACGACGCCAACACCGCCCTCGGCCTGCCCGAGGACGGCCGGGACTACACCGCCGCGGCCCAGATGCTGACCGCCCTCGGCGCCACCGGCATCGAGCTGCTGAGCAACAACCCGGACAAGGCCGCCCAGCTGTCCGCCCTCGGGATCACCGTCGAGCAGCGGGTCCCGACCGGCGTCCACCTCTCGGAGAGCAACGTCCGCTACCTGCGCGCCAAGGTCGAGCGCACGGGCCACTCGATCGAGCTGTCCCGCCTGGTCGGCTGACGACTCGGCTGGAGAACGGGCCTCAGCGGCCCCCGGCGGTACCGGCGGTGGTAGGGGCGGTGGTAGGGGCGGCCGTCCGGCCGACGGTCCGCTGGACGCCCAGGCAGACGAGCGGGAGCGCGATCAGCACGGCGGCCCAGAACGCGCTGTGTCCCCAGAGCCCGGCGATGCCGCGGTAGAGCGGCTCCGCCACCGGGATGCGCAGCGCCTCCATCGGGCCGAGTGCCGTGGGCCAGGCACCGAGCAGCAGGGTGCCGAGGATCCACAGGACGAACAGGCGACGGGCGGTGCGCGGACCGCCGAGGGCGGCGGCGACCGAGACGGCGGCGAGCAGCAGCGTGAAGCCGGCCTGGTAGACGGCACCGGTCTGGCCGGTGCCCCAGGACGCCGGGGTCCGGTGGTGCCCGACGGCGGCGAGCCGGACCTCGACGGTCGCCCACAGCAGGACGACCAGGACCGCGGTGGAGCCGAGGGCGAACACGGCACGGTCGCGCGCGCCGGGTGCACCCGCCCGCCAGGCCGCCGCCGCGGGCCGCGGCCAGGACGCGGCGGCCGCCGCCGTCATCGGGGAGGTGGCCGCCCCGCGGCCGTCGGCGATGTCGCGCCACCGGGCCACCGTCCGCCGACGCGCCGCGTGGACCGGGCCGAGCAGCCTGGTGGCGCGCTCGATCAGGACGAGGGCGAGGACGACCCCGGCGATCGCCGCCACCCCGGCCCAGCTGCCCATGCCGCCCTCGAAGGTCACCACCCGGTCGGCCAGCGCGGGCGGCGGCTTGAGCACCGTCATCGGCGGCCCTAGCCGCAGGTAGCCGATCGCGCCGGCGCCGGCGGCGGCCAGGGCGAGCGTCCCCCGGCCGACGCGCGCGGGGAAGGCCACCAGGGTGAGGGCGGCGGCCAGCGCCGCGCCGAGCTGGGGCGTCATCATCCGGGCGGCGTGTTCGCCGGCCGTCCGCAGCGGACCGCCGAACAGGCCGTTGGGCAGGATCTTCAGCTGGTTGCCCGCGTCGACGCTGATCCGGGCGAGCGCGCCCGCCCAGAGCACCAGCGCGAGCGCGACGAGCACGAGCAGCGCCGCCGCGACCTGCCGGGGAACCACGGTTCCGGCGTTGGCCCACCAGGCCGCGGCCCATGCCCGCCAGGGCCTCGGCCGCCCGGTGCGCCCGGCCGCCGCCCACCGGTTCGTCCCCGGCGTCCCGCCCCGCCCGGCCTGCCCGTTCGCGGCCGGCCGGCCGCCTGCCGTGCGCCGGCCCCGCAGCGCCTCGGCCGCGATCAGCGCAGCGCAGCCGTGCACGGTCGCGGGGTCGGCGCCGACCGCACGCCGGCGCAGCGCGGACCAGCGGCGCCGCACGTCGTCCGCCGGGCGGCGGCGCACCGCGCCCCAGGCCTTCGCCACGGCGTCCACCAGGACGGCCGCGATCACGGCCGTCATGGCCGCCGCCCGCCCGGTGAGCGGGAGCCGGTACAGCGCGGCGGGCAGCGGGGAGAGCCGGGCGAGCAGCCGGGCGTGCTCCTCGGGCTGGACGGTCAGCCAGATCGCCAGGCGGTAGGCGTGGGCCCGCTCGTCGACGGTCAGGCCGTCGCCGGTGCGTCCGCCGCCGCCGAGTTCGCGGGCGGCGCGGTCGGTCTCGGCGACGACCTGCGGGACGCGGACGAGGGCGAGCAGCCGTCCGCAGTGCTCGCCGGAGCACTCGGGATGGTCGCAGTCGTAGCGGGCGGCGACGGCCGGCACCGAGGCGGCGAGCAGTTCGTCGAGGACGGCGACGACGTCCGGCTCGGTGCCGATCCGGGTCAGCCCGGCCGCGTCGACCGGGCGCTCGCGGTAGTGCGGGACGGCGGAGGGCGCGAACGCGGCGCCGAAGGCGAGCACGGCGAGCGCGGCCGCGCGGGCCCGTCCGGTGCCCCGGGCGCGGTCGACGTCGCGCAGGTGGTGCAGGTCGAAGAGGGTGTCGCGGACGTCGTCCTGCAGCCAGGAGAGCAGCCTCCGTGCGCCGCCGTCGACCAGCCACTCGGCGGCCTCGCCGGAGCGGTTGAGCATGGTCCAGGCGAGGGCGGACGGGGCGTGGTAGGGGTCGCCGAGGAAGGTGACCGGCCGGTGGGCGTGGCCGGTGCCGGCGGCCGCGGCGGGCGCCTGGGTGCGCACGACCGCCGGGCTGCCGCCGTCCAGCCAGGCCCTGACCTGCTGGGCCTGCCAGCGGTGGGCCGGGTTCCTGGTGAACAGGCCCTGGAGCAGGAGCCGGCGGCGCGGGTCGGTGACGGCGGAGAGGTCGACCTCCTCGTTGAAGACCAGGTCGTACTGGAGGACCTCGTCGCTCAGCAGGAGGCCGTCCTGGTCCAGGTAGCGGGGGCGGCCGGTGAACAGCTCGTACAGGACGTTGCCCAGGCCCCACCAGGGGCCCGCCGGGTGGTTGGAGCCGGCCAGCTGCTCGGGGGCCATGTAGGCGACGGTGACCTGCATCTCGGGCGAGAAGCTGCGGCTGGCGGTGAGCTTGGCGACGCCGCCGAAGTCCGCGATCACGAACTGGCCGGGGCCGGCGCCGGGGCGCACCAGGATGTTGGCGGGCTTGAAGTCGACCGGGTTGCGGGCCACCCGCCGCTGCCAGAAGTCCAGCATCGCGACGAGTTCGCGGACGATGGGGTCGGTCGCGCGCGGGTCGGTGTGCCGGCCGGCGCGGCTGAGCTCGGCGATGCGGTCGGCGAGGGTGACCGGGAGGTACTCCATCGCCACCCAGTCGCAGCCGATCCCGGCGTGCTCGACCTGGCCGTAGTCGACGATCCGCGGGACGTGGCGCAGGTAGGCCTCGTCGCGCAGGTGGTCCAGGAGCTCGGTGTCCATGGCCTGGCCCGTGCGGGTGACCTTCACCGCGGCGTCGCCGCCGCCGTCCAGGCGCCGGACCTGCCAGACGGTGCCCTCGGTGCCCGAGCCGGCGACCTGGTTCGGCTCGTAGCGGTTCAGCAGGGCCGCCGGGAAGGCGCCCCCGAAGTGGCCGCCGCGGGAGGGGGCCGCGCGGCGGGTCTGCGTGGGCGGGGTGGCGGCCCGGGGTTTGACCCTGGTCGGCGCCTCGGGATCGACGCGCACCCTGGTCGGTGCCTCGGGATCGACGCGCACCCTGGTCGGCGCCTCGGGGTCGACCCGGACCCGCGTCGGCGCCTCCGGGTCCGCGCGTAGCCGCCGGAGCCGCGAGGGCGGGAGGTCCTGGCCGCGGGCCCGGTCGCGGCGGGTCCGGGGCCACTGGTCCGTCCGCGCCGGCGGAACCGCGTCCGGGACCGCATCCGTCGGCGTGCCGTCGCCCATCCTGCCGTTCTCCCTCCACCGCCCGCGTGACGCATCATCATGTCGCGCGGAAGGGGGCCGCGTTCCCGGTTTGGACGGCTTTGGGGAACGCCTGTGGCCAAGCCGTTACGCAGCGGGTACGAGGAGGTCCTACTGCTGCCAGACCCGGACGTAGTCGATCAGCAGGGTGGCCGGGACCGACGTGGGGCCGCCGATCGTCGGCTGGACGGCGTTGTCGATCATCAGCCACATGGGGGCGGAGGTGATGCCCTGGTTGAGGGTGGCCGCGTAGACGCCGTCCCGGTAGTAGTCCACGCGCCCGTTCTGCCACTCGGCGCCGAAGACGTGCCAGCCGGTCAGGTCGCGGGCGGCGCAGCTGCCGGTGGAGGCCGTCGCGGAGTTGAAGTAGGCGCAGATCTTGCCGTGCAGCCCCTCCATGACGTCGTTCTCCCCGCCGCTGGGCCAGTCGGGCCCGACGGCCCAGAAGGCGGGCCAGTTGGCGACCGACCCGTCGGCGGTGGCGGGGACGTGGACCCGGGCCTCCAGGGCGCCGAAGGCGAAGGAGAACTTGTCCTTGGTGTTGACCATGCCGGAGACGTACGGGAGCGTCCTGCCGCCGCACTTCTGCTGCTTCTGCACGGCGGTGATGTGCAGCATGCCGTCGCGCACCACGACCTGGCCCGCGTCGTAGCAGTCGAGCTCCTGGCCGCCGACCGGCGGGGTGATCCGCTGCGGCTCGACGTACGGGTTGCCGACGTTCCACTTGGAGCCGTCGAGGGAGGTGCCGTCGAAGTCGTCCTGGAAGACGAGGTGCCAGTCGCCGGGGATGCCGGTGGGCAGGACGGCGCGCGGCCCCGGGGAGCCCGCGGACGGGGGCGCGGAGGACGCCGGGGCGGGGCCGCCGCCGGTGCCCGAGCAGCCGGCGAGGGCGGTGAGCAGGAGGGCGAGCGCTGCGGCCGGGACGGTGTACCGCGGTCCGCGGCGGCGGTGTTCCATGGCGCACCCACCTCCTTGCCCGACCAGCGTTCCACCGCGGCCCGGCGCGCGCATCCGGTGCGCGGCGGCGCGCCCGCCGGGCCCGGTCAGGGCCGGGTCCGCCAGATGTCCCCGATGGGCGCGGTGTCCGCCGCCGCTCCGGTCGGCGGCAGGCCGAAGGCGTCCTCCAGGGTGCGCAGCAGCCGGTAGTGGTCGATCCGCTCGTCGTAGCCTCCGGGCTGGACCTGCTGGCCGACGACGACGGTGGGGACCTGGTTGCCCTGGCCGTTGTCGTCCTCGTCCCAGGTGACCACCAGCAGGCTGTTGTGGCCGCGGGCCCAGTCCGCGTAGCCGGCCAGGTTGGCCTTCAGCCAGTCGTCGCCCTGCCGGACGGTGCCGTCGTGCATGTCGTGGGTCAGGTTCGGCACGACGAAGGAGAGCGCCGGCAGGGCGGCGTAGTCGCCGGGGAAGGCCGAGAAGGGCTGGTTGACTCCGGGCGGCAGGGCTCCGAAGTCCACCCACGGGTTGTGCTTGCGGGCGTACCCGCCGGCGGCGCAGCCGGTGTAGCCGGCGGCGGGGAGGTCCTCGGAGTAGCCGGTGAAGGTCAGGCCCGCGGCGAGCAGGGCGGAGCCGAGGTCGGGCGTGCCGAAGGACTTGGGGCAGGAGTCGTCGGTGACGCCCTGGACGGAACCGGAGAACAGCGCCAGGTAGTTGGGCTGGCTGGGGTGGGCGACGGCGTACGACCGGCTGAAGGACGCGCCCTGCGCGGCCAGCGCGTTGATGAACGGCGCGTCGGAGGTGTTGCCGATCACGTCGGAATAGGACTTGTTCTCCTCGACGACCACCACGACGTGGTCGGGCCGGGGCACGCGGACCGCGGAGCCCGGGGAGCCCGGGGAACTCGCCGAGCCCGCCGAGCCCGGGGAGCCGTGCGTGGACGGGCCGCCCCCCGAGCCCGCGCACCCGGCCAGCAGCACCGCGCAGAGCGCGGCCGCACCGGCGACCGCGCGCGCCCGGCGGCGCCGACCGGTACCCCGGACCTCCGTGGGGATCACAGACTCCAGCCTGGGCGTCCGGGAAGGCGGCGGCAAATCGGACCGGACGGACGACGGGGACAGGCGGTCGCGCGGCCCCGACAGTGTGTCAACTACTCCACGGCCCGACTACTCCACGTCACGAACGATGAGCATTTATTGCCCATATATAGGGCGAAAACGTCCGTTGTCCACCACTGTATTGACTGAAGGTGACCGACGGGCTAAGGATGGGAGACAGTACCGCTGACCCTTCGGTGACGCACGCCGGTGACGCGCGCCGGAGACGAGGATCCCAGCCACTCCGGGAGCCCGACGATGAGTGACGCGCAGGCCCCGGCGGCACTCTCCACGGCGGAACGTTCCAGCCGCCCGTCCTCACCGCGCTCCGGCTCCGGCGAGCCGTCCCGCACCGCCGATCTGTACCTGGACGTCACCGAGCTGACGGCCCGGCTGGTCACCGCCGTCGAAGAGTCCCGCCGCACCACCCCCCACCCCGCCGTGTCCCACCCCGCCGGGGCCCACCTCCTCGACGCCTTCCTGCTGAGCGCGGGGATCTGCCAGATCGTCGAGGACCGGCTCCAGGGCGCCTCCTGGGGCGCCCGGCGACTGGTGGACCACCTCGCCCCGGGAGCGCGCGGGCCCGCCGCGCGCTCGGCGCTCCGGGCCGCGCGCCTGGGCGTCGGGCTGTCCGCCGGGGCGTTCCGGTCGGTCGCTCCCGGCCGCGGCCTGCGGCGCTGGGGTGACGGGATGGCCGCGCTGCGCGACCTGCTCGCCGGACGGGTGGTGGACGACCTCCTCGCCGACACCCCGGGGCCCGAGCGCCTCGGCGGCGGCCGCGGCCACGCTCCGGACGCGGACCTCGTCCGGGCCGTCCACGAGGCCGCCGCCCGGCTCACCACGCTGCCCGCCACCGGGGCCCTGCTCGGCGCGGAGTACCTGCGCCCGCCGTCCTGCTTCCGCAGCTTCGACCAGCACCCGGCGGACACCGTCGAGCTGGCCCGCCGCTTCACCGGGCCGCACGGCACCCGGCACCGGCCACTCCTGGTCCTGGGAGTGCGCACGTCGGGCAGCTACCTGGCGCCCCTGGCCGGCGCGGCGCTGCGCCGGCTCGGCCACCGGTCGGTGACGGTCGGCACCACCCGGCCCGGCCTGGCGCTGCTGCCCGGCCGGGCGGCGGTCGTCCGCGCCGTCCGCGAGAGTGCGGGAGCCGTCCTGGTCCTCGACGATCCGCCGGCCACCGGCGGATCGCTCGCCGCCGTCGCCGCCGCCGCCGAACACGCGGGCTTCCCCGCCGATGCCGTCGTCCCCCTGTTCGCGACCTTCGAGGACGACGGACCGGTGCCCGACGTCCTGCGGCGGTACCCGTGCCTCGTGCTGCCCGGCGGGGATTGGGAGGTCCACCGCCGACTGGGCGCGGCGGCGCTCGCCGACCTGCTGCCCGACCTCCTGCCGGGCGCGGCGCGGGCAGCCGCCCGCGCGCCCGAGATCGGCCCGGCGGGCCCGCTCTCCCGCTGGTCGCACATCTCCGTCCCCCTGACCGCGCACGTCCCGGACGCCGAAGGCCGCGAGCACGCCCTGCCCCTCGTCGCCCAGTGGGCTGGGGTCGGCTACCTCGGCCGGCAGGCGGTGACCGTCGCCCGGGCGCTGGACGGCCTGGTGCCCGAGGTCCACGGCTTCGCGGACGGCGTCCTGCTGCGCACCCGCCTGCCCGGCGAACCCGGGCCCGGGCCCGGGCCAGAGCCGGAGCCAGGTCCGGAGCCGGGCACCGGCGCCGACCGCACCGGCCGCCCCCGCCCGGCCGAGGTCGCCAGGTACGTCGCGGCCCGCCAGCGGCTCCTCGCGGTGCCCGCCGACCGGAGCCTGGGGCTCGCCGGGCGCCAGCCGGTCTGGGAGGTCGCGGCGCGCATCCTGGCCCCCGTCGGCGGCCGCCTCGACCCCGTCCTGCGCCCCGCGCTGCTGCACCCGCTGGCCCGCTCCCTGCTGGCGGCGCCCCGGCCCTGCGTCGTCGACGGCCGCACCGGGGACGAGCACTGGACCCCCGACGGCAGCGGCGGCCGGGTGAAGACCGGCTTCGCCGACGGCGCGTTCAGCAACCTCGACCTGGCGACCTACGACGCGGCCTTCGACCTCGCGGGAGCGGTCACCGAAGCACCCGGCGACCCCGCGCACTCCCATCCCGCCGAGGCCGAACTCCTCTCCGCCTACGAGCAGTTGACCGGCCGACGGATCGACCCGGCGCGCTGGTGCCTGCTCCGGCTGGTCCACAACTGGGACGCGGCGCGGCTGGCCCGGACGGCGGACCCGGCCCGCGCACCCCTCGTCCGCGCCCACGAGCGACGGGCGCAGGCCGCGGCCGTCCAGCGCTTCCTCGCCGACGCGTACCTGGCCGATCTGGACACCGATCCCCAAGGCCCCTGGTGCGTCCTGGACGTCGACGGAGTGCTGGAGTCGGACGTCCTCGGGTTCCCCGCGTCCTCGCCCCAGGGCGTGCTCGCGCTGCGGGCCCTTCGCGCGCACGGCTACCGCGTGCTGCTCGCCACCGGCCGCTCCCTGCCCGAGGTGCGGGACCGCTGCGCGGCCTACCGGCTGGCCGGCGGCGTCGCCGAGTACGGCGCGGTGGCCTTCGACGCGAGGACAGGGACCGTCCACCCCGTCAGCGGGACGGACGCCACCGGCCTGCGGCGCCGACTCGCGGCGCTGCCGGGCGTCTTCGTCGACCCGTACGCCCGGTGGTCCCCCCGCGCGAGCGCGGGGGACGGTCCGCGGCGCACCGCGCTGCCCGCCCGGACGGTCGCCGGGCTGCTGCGCCGGCCGCCGTACGGGACCCGGTTCACCGTCGTGACCGGTGACGCCCAGTCGGACTTCGTCCCGCGCGGCGTCGACAAGGCCGGCGGCGTGCGCACCCTGCTGGCGGCGCTCGGCGACGGGAGCGCCGTCCCCGCGCTGGCCGTCGGGGACACCGCCGCCGACCTCCCGCTGCTCACCTGGGCCCGGCGCGCCGCCGCCCCGGCGAACGCGGCGCCCGCCGTCGCCGCCGCGGGCGTCCCGCCGGCCCGGCACCCGTACCAGGCCGGGCTCGCCGAGATCGTGGGCCGGCTGATCGGCCACCGGCCGGGCGGCTGCCCGGACTGCCGGACACCCGGACACACCCCCGAAGTCCGCGCGCTGCTGGCCCTGCTGGCCGTGCCCGAGGCCGGACGGGCCGGCGCCGCACCCCGGATCGCCGCACTCGCCCGGGCCACCGCGCGCGCCCGCGCCGACGCACCCCCGGGCGGCACCGGGCCGGCCGACCGGGAGCGACCCGGATGAAGCCCCCCGCAGCCCGGCCCGAAACCCCCACGGCCGCCACCCGACGCCCGTCCACGACCGGCGGACGGACGGCCGCGCGCCGGTCCGACCCGCTGCTGCGCAACGGGCACCTGCTCACGGCCAGTTCACTGGTGACCGCCGGGGTCGGCGCCGGCTACTGGGCGCTGGCCGCCCGCCTGTTCACGCCCGCCGCGGTCGGCACCGGTTTCGCCGCCGTCTCCGCGATGATGTTCCTCGGCGGGGTCGGGCAGCTCAACCTGGTCAACACCATGATCCGCTTCGTCCCGCCGGCCGGCCGCCGGACCGGACGGCTGGTGGGCCGGGCCTACCTCGCGGCGGCGGGCTGCGGACTGCTGCTCGGCGCCGGGTTCGTCCTGCTGGTCCCGCAGCTCTCCCCCGGGCTGGGCTTCCTGCGCTCGCCGCCCGTCGGGGCCGGGTTCGCCGCCGCCACCGCGGCGTACGCGCTGTTCGTCGTCCAGGACGGGGTGCTGACCGGACTGCGCCGCGCGGACTGGGTGGTCCTGGAGAACACCCTGTTCGCCGCGGCGAAGCTGCTGCTGCTCGTGCTGTTCGCCGCGGCCGGCGCGCGGGCCGCGATCCTCGGTTCCTGGGGCGCGGGGCTGGCCCTCTCCGTGCTGTTCACCAACACCTTCGTCTTCTGCCGCGCCGTCCCGCGGCACGTCCGCCGGGCCGCCGAGGGCACGGGCCCGCCCGCCGACGCCCGGCGGGAGGCCCCCTCACCCGCCTACCTGGCGGCCGACTGGACCGGCTCCCTGTGCTGGCTGGCCGCCACCACGCTGCCGCCGCTGATCGTGCTGGGCCGGCTCGGGGCCGCTGCGGGCGCGTACTTCTCGATCGCCTGGCTGGTGGCCTACGCGCTCTACCAGTTCGCGATCAACATGAGCGCCTCCCTGATCGTCGAGGCGACCAGTCCGGGGGACTCCCCCGACGCCGCCGAACAGCTGCTGCGCCACTGCCGGCGGGTGCTCCGCCACAGCGGGGCCGTGCTGGCGGCCGCGGCCCTGGCGGCGACGGTGGCCGCGCCCTGGGTGCTGTCCGTGTTCGGCCCCGACTACGCCCGCGCCGGAACGACGACGCTACGGCTGCTCGCGCTCTCGGCCCTGCCCAACCTGGTGGTCGCCGTCGCCGTCGCGGCGTGCCGGGTGCGGCGGCGGCTGCGGGTCGTCCTGGCCGTCCTGAGCACACAGGCCGCCCTGGCCCTCGGGCTGACGGTGCTGCTGCTGGCACCCATGGGGGTCGCGGGCGCCGGGCTGGCCTGGCTGGTGGCGCAGTGCGCGGTGGCCGGGGCCCTGCTCTGGCGCCGCTCCTGGTGGCTGCCCACCCGCGACACGGCCCCGGCCGAAACCCCCGCGGCCGCCGGGCCGGCCGCCGCCTGGCTCGCCGTGGCCGGCCTGCTGCCGATCCGCCGCCCGGCCCTGCTCTACCGGCCCGTCGACGGCCTGACCACCCGGCGGCTCACCCGCCGGATCGAGCCCGCCCGCGGCGCCATCGCCCACCGCAGCTCCCAGGGCCGCTCCGACGTGCTCGTGTTCCGCCTGGACGGCGCCGCCCCGCCGCCGCTGGCCGTCAAGCACCCCCGGAGCGCCCCGGCCGTCGCCACCCTGGCCCGCGAGTGGGAGGTACTGCGCCGGCTCGACGCCGACCCCCGGCTGGGCCAGTGGCGCCGGCTCCTGCCCCGCCCGGTGACCCGCCGCCTCGACGGGCCGCTGCCACTGGTCACCCAGGACTGGCTGCCGGGCGTCACCGCCGACGAGCACCTCGCCCGCTTCCCCGAACACGCCCCCCGGGTGGCGGCCGCCGCGCTGGGCGCCCTGGCCGAACTGCACCGGGCCACCGGGCGCACCGAGCACCTCGCGGACCGGTTCGACGACTGGGTGGAGCCGCGCCGCGCCCTGCTGTCCGCACGGATCGCCTGGTGCCGCACGGGCCCAGGGGCCGAGCACCTGGACGCCCTCGTCGAGCTGCTGCACCGGGAACTGACCGGCCGGCCGACCCGCGTCGCGTGGTTCCACGGGGACTTCGCCCCCGGCAACGTCCTGCTCGGCGAGGACGGCACCCGGGTCACCGGCGTGCTCGACTGGGGCGGCGCGCGGCCCGACGGCCCGGCCGAGGTCGACGCGTACACCTTCGTCATCGCGCTGCGCACCCAGCTGTCCGGCCGCCCCTGGGGCGCCCTGATCACCGACGCCGTCCGCACGGGCTCCCTCCCGCCCGCCGACCTCCGGCTGCTGCGCGCCGCCGGGTTCGACGATCCCCCCGGCGGCATCGGACTCCCCCTCCTGGCCTGGCTCTGCCACGTGGCCTCGAACGTGGAGAAGTCGACGCGCTACGGGCGCAGCCACTGGTGGGTCGGCGCCAACGTCGTCCCCGTGCTGAAGGAAGCCGGCGCGGCCCTGGAGGAGACCGGCGCGACGGCCGCGACGGCCAGGTGGCCGGGATGACCAGGCCCGCGGCGCCCGCGCCCCGCGGCGTCCGCACCGACCGCCCGCCGTCGGCGGGGGCCGGCGCCGGACCGCGGCGGCCGTCCGTCCGCGCGCTCGTCACGCGCGGCGCCCTCCCGGTGGCCATGGTGCTCTGGCTGGTGTCGCTGCGCCACGTGCGCCTGGAACGGATGGACGACCTCGGGCTGATCGAGGTGCTGCCGGTGCTGTTCTGGGTCGCGCTCGGCCTGCTGACCCTGGGCTTCGCCGTCCAGCTGCGCGGCCCCCGGCTCAGCCACGCGTGGTCGGCGGCGTACGTGGTCGGGCTCATCGCGATCGTGCACGCCACCCCGAGCCTGCTCCACCCCGACGTCCGGTACTCGTGGGCGTGGAAGCACGTCGAAGTGGTCGACGCCTTCCTGCGGCACGGCGGCCCGGTGCCGCGGCCGGGCTGGCTGGACATCTACAACCAGTGGCCGGGCTTCTTCGCCGTCAACGGCCTGGTCCTGCGCGCCACCGGGCTGCCGTCGGCGATGGGCTACGCCCACTGGGCCACGCCGGTGGCCGACGTGCTGCTGATCGGCCCGCTGATCCTGCTCTACCGCACGATCACCCGGGACTGGCGGCTGGTCTGGGGGGCCGTGTGGATCTTCTTCTCGTGCATGTGGATCGGGCAGGACTACTTCGCGCCGCAGACCTTCGGGTTCCTGCTCTTCGTCACCGTGCTCGCGATGGTCCTCAAACAGCTGGCGCCGGTGCGGCCGCCCGGCGCGCCGGCGGACCCGCCGCCCGCCGGGGCGACCGGCGCCGCGGCGGTGCGCGAGGGCTGGCGGCCCACCCGGTTCCTGATGGTGCTGCTGCTGGTGGCGGTCCTGGTCACCTCGCACCAGCTCACCCCGCTGATGCTGATCGTCTTCCTGACCGCGCTGTCGCTCCCGCGCCGCAACCGCCGCGTCGTGCTGCCCGTCCTCGCCTGCGCCGTCGTCCTGCAGGCGGTCTGGCTGGCCACCGCGGCCCGCCCGTACATCTCGGCGAACCTGCGCAGCTTCGTCGCGGTGGTCGCCTCCCCGGACGCCAACGCCCCCACGTGGCTGACCGGGCTCGGCTCCCCCGCCCCCGGCCAGGTGCTCCTGGCCTGGGTGGACCGCGGGCTGTCGGCGGCCGTGGTGCTGCTGGCCGCGGTCGCGCTGCTGCGCCGGCCCTGGACCCGCCGGACGGCGCTGCCGTACCTGCTGATCGCCCCGATGCCGATGCCGGCGCTCAACAGCTACGGCGGCGAGATGATCTTCCGCGCCTACCTGTTCGCCCTGCCCGCCGCCGCGATGCTGGTCTCCGCGCTGGTGCTGCGCACCGGAGCGCCCGCGCGGTGGCGGTGGCGGGTGCGGCTGCGGGCCGTCGCCTCGTTCGCGCTCCTGCTGGCCTTCCTCGGCGGCCTGGTGTTCGGCTACTACGGCAAGGAGATGATGGAGTCCTTCACCTCCCGCGAGGTCGCGGCGACCGAGTTCCTGTACCGGACGGCGCCGGCCGGCTCGCTCGTCGTGACGGTCACCAACAACGTCCCGGACATCGACAAGGACTACGACCAGCACGACCGGGTGGTCATCGCCTGGAACCAGCTGGAGAACCGCAAGCTCCTGGTGAGGGACCCGCTCGCGGGCCTGGACCAGGCCGTGTCACTGGCCGCCCCGCCCGGCCCGGTGTACCTCGTCCTCAACCGCGCCCAGACCGCCGAGTGCTACATCACGGGCGTGCTGCCCGCGGACACCGTGCCCCGGCTGGAGGCGGCGGTGGACGGCTCGCACCTGTTCTCCCCCGTGTTCCGCAACTCCGACGCCGTCGTGTACGAGCTGGTCGACCACAACGCGCCCGAGATCCAGCCCCATCCGCAGCAGCAGCCGCAGCAGCCCCGGTCGCAGCAACAGCACGGAGGCCAGCCGTGACCCGCCTCCCGGTCCGCGCCCTCACCCGTCTTCCGGCGGCCCTGCCACCCGCCGAGGCCGTCCTCGCGGTGTCCGGCTGGGTGGCCCTCGCCGCCACGACCCTGCCCCCGGCCCTGCTGCCGCTGCGCGCCGTCGTCGCGGCCTCCTTCCTGCTGCTCTGCCCCGGCGCGGCGGCCCTGCGCCTGACCCACCCGGCGCGCGCCGGGCACCGTCGGGACCCGCTCGAAGCCGCCGTCCTCACCGTCGCGTTCAGCATCGCGATCGACACGGCCGTCGCCGAGGTCTTCTTCTTCACCCGGTCCATCAGCACCGCGCGGGCGGTCGGCGCGGTCGCCCTGATCACCTCGCTGATGGTCCTGGTGCCGGCCGCCGTCCGGCACCGCAGGCGGGCGGCGCCCGCCGCGGACCGGCCGGCCGAAGGGAGGCCACCGACATGAGGCTCCGTCCGAGGATCGCGCACCGGCCCCGCGCCGGTCGGCGGCCCGGCCGCGCGCCGTGGGCGGGCCGGGTGGGCCGGGCGGCCGGCGCCGGGCTGTTCGTCCTGCTGGCCGCCACCGCCGGCTGCTCCGCCGGACAGGCCCCCCGGCCGGACGCCCCCGGGTCCTGGCACCTCGTCTTCAAGGAGGAGTTCGGCGGCTCTGCGCTCGACTCGTCGCGCTGGGCGACCTGTTACGACTGGAACAACAACGGGTGCACCAACGCGGGCAACCGCGAGTCCGAGTGGTACCAGCCCGGCCAGGTGTCCGTCGGTGGCGGCGCGCTCACCCTTCGGGCCGAGCGCGCCAGCACCCCGGGGTCCGACGGCCGGACGTACCCGTGGACCTCGGGCATGGTCTCCACCGGGCGCGACAGCTGGAACGGCACCCCGCGCTTCACGTTCACCCGGGGCTACGTCGCGGCGGCCGTCCGCATCCCCGCCGAGCAGGGCGTCTACCCCGCGTTCTGGCTGTCGCCGGTCACCCGCGTCACCCCGCCCGAGATCGACGTGGCGGAGTTCCTGGGGACCTCGCGGAACGTCCAGATGTCCGTGCACTGGGCGGGCCCGAAGGGCACGGACCAGTCCTCGGCGGGCCACTACGGGCCGCTGGACTTCCCGGCCGGGTACCACGTCTTCGCGCTCGACTGGGAGGCCGACTCCCTCACCTGGCTGGTCGACGGCCAGGCCCGGTACTGGATGACCGACAGGGCGAACATCCCGGACGTGGCCATGGAGGTCCTGCTCAGCCTCGCCGTCGGCGTCCCCGACCAGCCGCCGGCCTCGGTCGACTCGGCACAGATGCAGGTGGAGTGGGTGCGGGTCTGGCAGCACTGAGCCCGCCGCCCGCCCCGGCCGGCTCCCCTACGCCCCGGCCGGACCGCCGACCGGGCGCCCGAGCCCGGCCCGCAGCCGGCGGTAGCCGCGCCACGCCCTGGTGCGGACGGACTCGGGGTACGGCGCCACCCGCGCGCCCTGCCCGAGGGTCCAGCGGTGGAACACCTCGGGCGCCGTGTCGGCCCGGACGGTCAGCCGGGCGATCCGCAGCAGATCGTCCGCGCCCGAGCTGAACGCCTCGCGCACCGCGCACCCGGAGGTCCACCCGTACTCGCGAAGCCGGCGGCGCACCACGGCGCTGGAGTAGCCGTGCGGGTAGGCGAAGGACTCCACCTCGTGGCCGAGCACCTCCTCCAACTGCCGTTTGCAGTAACCGATCTCGGCGTCCAACGCACTCCACGACAGGGTGTCCAGCTGGGCGTGGGTGCGGCTGTGCCCGCCGATCTCGACCCCGCCCAGGACGTCCAGGTCGGCGATCTGACGCCACGACAGCATCGGCGCCGGCGGCAGCAGACTGCCCTCCGGCGCGCCGCCGGGCGGGTGGACGGCCCCGGTGGTGACGAACAGGGCGGCCGGCAGGCCGCGGTCGGCGAGCTGCGGGGCCACCGTCCAGAAGAAGTCCTCGAAGCCGTCGTCGAAGGTCAGCACGGCCGCGCGCGGGGGCAGCCGGGGACCGCCGTGCAGGGCCGCGACCAGCCGGTGCAGCGGGACCACGGTCAGACCGCTGTCGGCGATCCGGTCGAGCTGCTCGGCGAAGGCCCGCGGGGAGACGGTGAACGGCGCGATCCAGGACGGCGGGTCGTCGGCGACCGAGTGGTACAGGAACACGGGGACGGCGCTCACGGCGGGCTCCCGCCCGGCGCGGCGCCGCGGGCGGGCCGGGCGCCGTGCGGGCGGACGCGCCGGCGCAGCGAGCCGACCGCGTACCCGAGCGACGCGGCCGAGACGCCCCCGAGCAGGGCGCCGAGCGTGCGCAGCCCGCGGCCGCCGCCCGCCCGCACCTCCCGGAGGGCGGCCCGGGGCAGGGTGGAGCGCAGGTAGCGGCGTTCGCTGGACAGGGCCGGGCCCGCGCCCGCCCGGCCGGCCACGGCGGCCTTGGACAGGCCCTCGCAGTAGCAGCGCGACCGGAAGTACCGCCAGGTCGTCCTGGTGTCCGGCACGTGGTGGCGCACGGCCGCCGACGGCTCGTACAGCAGCAGGCCGCGCGGGCGGCGGGCGGCCAGGCGCAGGCACAGCTCGGTCTCCTCGCAGCCCAGCGGGCGCTTGCCGACGCGGCCGAGGCCGGTCCGGAAGCCGCCGGCCGCGATCACCTCGGAGCGCCGGAAGGACATGTTGGCGCCGATGAAGTTCCTTACCGGGGACGGACGTTCGGGCAGACCGCGGTAGGAGCAGCCGACCACCCAGTCGAACTCCGGCGGGAACCAGGCGGGTCGCCCGGCCTCCCACCACGGCCGCACCAGGCCGCCGACGCCGAGCACCCGCGGGTCGCGGTAGCCGGCCAGCAGGCGGTCGGCCCAGTCGGGTTCGGCGGCGGCGTCGTCGTCCAGGAACGCCACGATCTCGCCGTGCGCCGCGCGCACGCCGCTGTTGCGCGCGCCGGACAGGCCCCGGCACTCGCTGTTGGTGACGACCCGTACCGACGGGAAGCCCGCGGCCGCACGGGCGGCGAGCTCGGGGCAGTGGTCCACGACCAGGACGACCTCGTCGGCGGGCCGGTGCTGGCGGGCGACCGAGGCCAGGCAGGCGCAGAGGTCGTCCCAGCGGTCCGTGGTGTAGGCGCAGACCACCACGGACAGGCTCGGCGCGGCGGCGCCTGCGCGCGTGTCCGCGCTCCGGGCGGTCCGGCGGGAGGCGTCGGTCATGGTGCCCGTCAGCCCTTCCGGTTGTCGCGGTGGGCCCGGTGCACGGCGGCCAGGTAGCCGAGCGGCCCGTACAGCAGGCCCTGGAGCTCCAGCCGGGAGAGCCGCCACGACCAGGCCTCGTCCGCGGCCGGCCGGGCGCGGGCCCGGCCGAGGGCGAAGGCGATGCCGCGCGGGAGGCGGCGCAGCAGCGCGGGCAGGAGCCGCGGTTCGTGGAGGGCGGCGGCGGTCAGGTAGGCGCCGAGGCCGCTGCCGTACCCGAAGGCCTGGACGGCGAGCGCCTCCTCGGTGCGGCGGTGGCGGTGCCAGACCACGGCGCCGGGCTGGTAGACGAGTTCGCGCCCGGCGGCCAGCACCCGGAAGAAGGCGAGCAGGTCCTCGCCGCCCCTGGCCGGCGTGCCGGGGCCGGTGGCCAGGTCGAACCCGCCGAGGGCGCGCAGCAGGTCGGCCCGGATGGCCATGTTGCCGCCGGAGCCGAAGCGCCCCGCGGTGAACGGGAAGAGGGGGTCCGGTGGCGGGGCCGCGAGGGACCACCGCCGGAGGGCGAAGCCCTTGTCGAAGTCCGCGTGGCGGACGACGGCGGCCTGGGCGTCGGTGACCAGTTCGGCGGGCAGGATCAGCCCGGTCACGCAGCCGGTACGCCGGGACCCGGCGAAGGCCTCCGCGATCGCGGCGAGCCAGGCCCGGTCGACGACGATGTCGTCGTCGACGTAGGCGATCAACTGCCCCGCGGCGACGGCCAGTCCGCGGTTGCGTGCCCGGGCCAGGCCGGCGATCGGCTCGCGCAGGTAGCGGACCCGGCCCTGGTAGTGCTCGCGGACCAGGCGGGCGGCGGCCTCGCTGTGCGGCGCGTTGTCCACCACGACGACCTCGAACCGCGGGTAGTCCACGCGCAGGACGGAGTCCAGGCAGTCCCGCAGCATCCCGGCGCGGTCGTGCGTGCACACGACCACGCTGATCAGCGGTGCGTCGCGGAGGGTGTCCGCCCGGGCCGCGAGGCATGGATGGAGGACGCGGGCGGACGCTCGGGGAGGGTGGGGGCCGTGGTCGTTCGCGGGCGGCGTCCGGTCGGCCGCGAGGTGGCGGTCGATCGGGACGGCGAGTTCCCGGCGGGCGGCCTCGGTGAGGGCCGGGAGCAGCGCACCGGGGCCTTCGGCGCTCGCGCCGACCAGGCCGAGCGGGTGCCCGTGCAGCCTGACCAGGGCCAGGGCCCGGCCGGAGGCCTCGGTGGCGTCGGTGCCGTCGGGTGTCCGCAGGCGGGCCCGGCCGGGGTCCGCCGCGGATTCGGTGTCGGGTTCGACGTCGGGTTCGACGTCGGGTTCGACGTCGGGTTCGACGTCGAGGTCGAGGTCGAGGTCGAGGTCGAGGTCGAGCACGTGCCCGGGTCGACACAGCGCCGTGCCGGTCCTCGCTCCGAGGGCGGTCCCGGACCGGGCGCCGTCGCCTGCCGTGGTGGCATCTGTCGTCGTGGCGCCCGTCGTCGTGGCCTCGGGCCACCTGGTGCCGCGCATCGTTCCTCCTCACGGTGCCTCTGGGCGTTGCCGGCTCGGGACTCGGACCGGGCGGGCCGGTTCGGGCGGGTCCGCGTCAGCGCGGACCCGCCCGGTGGGCGGGCGGGCACCCGGGGCGCGGCGACCCCGACCGGGACGCGCTCGGGGGCTCCGCCCGCGGTGGCGCCGCCGGAGCCCCGGCGTCTCGGATCGGCCTGCGGCCGGTGCGGTCGGCTCGGTGACCTCGGTCGGCGCCGACCGTGTCGTCCGTCCGCGGGCCCGCAGGCACCCGGGCGCGTCCGGCCCGACCGGGACGCGCCGCGGGTGTCGCGGTGGACGGGGTGGGAACGCGCGGTTCCCGGAGGGAGGCGTCGACCAGCGCCCGGTGCGGCGCGGCGAGGCCGCCCGCCGTACCGGTGGCCGTGGCCAGGCCGGGCAGGTGTCCGTGCAGCCGCACCAACGCCGACACGCGGCCGGCCGGGTCGACGGCGCCGCGACCGCCGGGTGCGCGCGAGGCCCCCGGCTCGTCCGGATCCGGCTCGACGACACGGACGGGGGTGTGGAGCGAGTCGCGGGCGGCAGGGCGCGGGCAGGCGGCCTCGGTGCGCCGGTCGGTGCCCTCCATCAGCGCTCCCCCAGGGAGGCGGCCGCCGGGGACCGGGCGCCGGGACGCTCGGCGATCAGGGTCCTCAGCACCCGGCGGCCGTCGGAGACGGCGTGCAGGTGCGAGTGACCGCTGCGGCGGGGGAGTTCCAGGCTCGGCACCTCGGCGATCCGCAGTCCGGAACGCAGCGCGTGCGCGATCATCTCGGCCTCGATCTCGAACCCGGTGGAGCACAGGTCGAGGGCGTCCAGGAAGGAGCGGCGGAAGGCACAGTAGCCGTAGCACAGGTCGGTGAGGCTCGCCTCGTAGAGGCGGTTGACGACGGCGAGCAGGAAGCGGTTGCCGAGCGAGCGGATCCTGGTGAAGTCCAGCGAGCCGCCGCCGGCGATGCAGCGCGAGCCCTTGACGAAGTCGAAGCCGTGGTCGAGGAAGTGCAGGTAGTGCGGGATCTCGCCGGGCCACATGGAGCCGTCGGCGTCCATCATGACGATGTACTCGCCGGTGGCGGCGGCGAACCCGGTGCGCAGCGCGTTGCCCTTGCCCGGGGCGCTCTGCTGGACGCTGCGGACGGTCGGCAGGCACTGCCTGGCCATCGGCACGGTGGCGTCGCTGGAGGCGCCGTCGACCAGGATGACCTCGTCCACGCAGCGCGGGATCTGTTCGAAGACCCAGGCGATGTTGCGGGCCTCGTTCTGGGCGGGGACGACGAGGCTGACCGTGTGGGTGGTGGCGACGACGTCGCCGGCCCGGCGCATCGGACGGTGGTCGAGGACCCGGTCGCTGGCGCGCCGGTGCGGGTGCCGGTCCGGCGGGATGCCGGGGGGCCGACCTGCGTACGGGTACGGGACGACGGTGGGGGGCACGGTGGGGGGCACGGTGGTACTCATGGAGGGCCTCTCGAACGAACGGAGGCGGGGGGCGGCCGGCGACGCCGGGGAGCGGCGCGGCACTGCCCTTGGAGATGTGGCGAACAGGCCCGGGGCGCGGACGGATACGCGCACGCGCAGCCTGGGGAGGTGGCCCCGCTGGGGCCGCCTGAACTGTCGAGAGCGCCTGGGGCGGCCGAAGGTGGGGTGCGCACCGCTCCGGGCTCTCGCACGGCGCCGAGGGCGCCGTCGGGACGAACCGGGCCGCCGCGTCCCGCGGGACGCTGGCTGAGCCAATGACTAATCGTCCGTCCGCACGCACGGTGACGTCAAGGGCTTTTTGTCCGATTTTCGGCGTAACTTCCCATGACTCGTGGTGACGCCGAGTCACCGCTCCCGATCGTCACCCGTCTCGGACGTCAGCGTTCCCCGACCGGACGGCCCTGCGGCTCCTCCGCGATCCGGCGGGCGATCTCGGCCGGCCGCACCGGGCGCCCGAAGTGCCAGCCCTGAGCCCAGTCGCAGCCGATGGTGCGCAGCCGCTCGGCGTCCCTGCGGGTCTCCACGCCCTCGGCGGTGACGGTCAGCCCGAGCGCGTGTGCCATCGACACCAGCCCGCTGACGATGCGCCACCCGGTCGACTCGTCCTTGCCGGGGTCGTGCAGGTCCCCCACGAAGGACCCGGCGATCTTCAGGCCGGAGACCGGCAGGTCGCGCAGGTAGGCGAGGTTGGACCAGCCGGTGCCGAAGTCGTCCACCGCCAGCGACACCCCGAGGTCCACCAGGCCGTGCAGGGTGCGCAGCGCCTCGTCCTCGGGCCCGACCACGGTGGACTCGGTGATCTCCAGCTGGAGCCGGGCCGGGTCCAGGCCGGTGCCGTCCAGGATCCGGCCGAGGTCGGTGACCAGCGCCGCACTGCGCGCCTGACGCACCGCCAGGTTGACGTTGAGCTGGGGCGCGGCGTCGCCGAACCGCTTGATCCACTCGGCCGCCTGGCCGCAGGCCTGCTCCAGCACCCAGCGGCCGAGCGGCATGATCAGCCCGGTCTCCTCGGCGGTGGTGACGAACTCGTCCGGGCCGAGCACGCCGAGCTGCGGGTGGCGCCAGCGCACCAGCGCCTCCACGGCGGCGAGCCGGCCGTCGCCGAGCGCGTAGAGCGGCTGGTAGTCGATGAAGAACTCGCCGCGGTCGAGGGCGGCCGGCATCCGCACCGACACCGCGTACCGGCTGACCGCGCGGGCGTTCTCCTTCGGGTCGAACAGCGTCCAGCGCCCCCGGCCGGCCTCCTTGGCCCGGTAGAGCGTCAGGTCGGCGGCCCGGACGGCGGCGCCCGGGGTGGTCGTGGACACGCGCCGCTCCAGCACGCCGACGCTCGCCCCCACGGCGAGCTTGTGATCGCCGATCAGCACGGGCCCGGCCAGCGCCTTGAGGACGGTCTTCGCGGCGGCGACGGCCTCCTGCTCGCCCCGGCACTTCTCCAGCAGGACCACGAACTCGTCGCCGCCGAGCCGGGCGACCAGGTGGCCGAGCGGGGAGAGCGCGGCCTTCAGGCGGGCGGCGACGGCGGAGAGCAGCTGGTCGCCGGTGTCGTGGCCGAGGCTGTCGTTGACGATCTTGAAGCCGTCGAGGTCGACGTAGCACAGGCCGAAGCGGGCGCCGGGCTCCGGCTCCTCGAACAGCTTCTCCAGCCGCTCGAAGAAGGCCGCCCGGTTGGGCAGTCCGGTGAGCGGGTCGTGGGTGGCCTGGTGGCGCAGCCGCTCCTGGAGGCGGTAACGGTCGGTGACGTCCTCCAGCATCGCGACCTGGTACTGCGGCCGGCCGTCGTCGTCGCGGATCAGCGAGACGGTGAGGTGGGTCCAGATGACCTCGCTGTCCTGCCGGTAGTACGGCTTGTCGAACTGGAAGTAGTCCCGCTTGCCGCTGATCAGGTCCTCGTACGCCTCCCACACGCCGGGGGTGTCCTCGGGGTGGACGAGGTCTCCGACCCGGCGGCCGATCATGTCCTCGGGCCCGGCGCCGAACAGGTCCTGCAGAGCCTTGTTCACGGCCAGGATGTTGCCGTCCGTGTCGCCGATGCCGATGCCGATCGCGGCGCTCTCGAACAGGGCGCGGAAGCGGGCCTCGGAGGCGCGCAGCGCCCGCTCGGCCTCCTTGCGGGCGACGTCGGCGGCGGCCCGGATCGCCTCCTGCTCGCGCAGGGTGCGCTCGCGCAGGGCGGCCGCCCAGCCCGCGGCGAAGGCACCGGTCAGGGCGGGGCCGCGGTCGTCGCCGACCGGCTGGGCGTGCAGCAGCTCCACCGCGCGGGCGAGCACGACCGGGTCGGTGAAGTGCGCGTCGACCAGCTCCGCGCCGGCCTGGGCGGCCAGGTGCGGCTCGAACGGCTCGTCCTGCTGGGCGCGGTGCAGCAGCGCGGCGGTGCGGGCCACCAGGCGGCCGAGCAGGCCGGGGTGGACGACGGCGCCGTGGTCGCCGGAGAGCAGCCGGGCCCACTCCTCGTGGAAGCGCTCCGCGCTGCCGGGGGCCGGGGTCCTGCTCATGCGGCCGCCGCCCCGGCGGTCGCGGTTGCGCCTCTGCCGGCCGGTCGCCCGCCTCGTCCGACGCGTCCGCTGGGCCCGGTGCGTCCGACGGGCCGGGTGCGTCCGACGCGCCCGGTGCGTCCGATGGGCTGGGTCCGTCCGATGCGTCCGCTGAGCCCACTGAGCCCGCTGGGTCCGTTCAAGGACGGAACCCCACGCCCGCCACCCCGCTCATCCGCTCGGGGTGTTCGCCGACCGACTCCGGCTGGTCCGGCCGCCACTGCGGCAGGTAGACCACGCCCGGCTCCACGAGCTCGAAGCCCTCGAACATCGCGGTGACCTGTGCGCGGGTGCGCATGGTCAGGGGGGTCGGCGTCATCCGGTACAGGTTCTGGTGGTCCTCCGCCTGGTCGGGGCGGCCCTCCGAGGAGGCGTGCGAGAGGACCAGCGCGCTGCCGGGCGGGAGCGCGTCGCGGATCGTGGCGATCAGCTTCCACGGGTCCTCGTCGTCGCTGACGAAGTGCGCGACGGCCACCAGCAGGACGCCCACCGGCTCGCCGGCCGCCAGCAGGTCGGCCACCTCCGGGCGGGCCAGCAGGTCCGTGTCGCGCAGGTCGGCCTGGACGACGGCGCACTGCGGGTCGTCCGCCAGCAGCAGCCGGCTGTGCGCGACGGCCACCGGGTCGCGGTCGACGTACACCACCTGCGCCTCGGGGCGGATCGCGCGGGCGATCTCGTGCACGGCGCCGAAGGTCGGGATGCCGGAGCCGATGTCCAGGAAGCGGGTGATGCCGCGCTCGGCGAGCAGGGTCACGGCGCGGCGCAGGAAGGCGCGGTTGGAGCGCATGATCTGGGGCAGCTCCGGCCACAGGGCGAGCGCCTTGCGGGCCATCTCCCGGTCCACCTCGAAGTTGTGCGATCCCCCGAGGTAGTAGTCGTAGACCCGTGCGGCGTTCGGTTTGTCCAGGTCCGTGCCCTCCGGTACCCAGCTCGGTCGCCGCATGCCTGTGACTCCTTCACTCCGATTCCGGGGCAGCAGCGACCACAGGGCACTGCTGTGACAGATGAGACTACAAGCACAGAAGATCCTCCCCCGCACCCCGAACGGGTGCAAGCGGAGTGTCCGCTTCCCGCGCCGTCTCCCGCGCCGACCGGCGGGGCGCCGAGTGGGGGTGCCGACCAGCGGGGCGGGCGGCGGGGGCGCCGTCCGGGCACGGAGCCGAGAATGGAGGTGATGGCCGGACGCATCGAGGACTACGCCCTCATCGGCGACCTGCAGACCGCCGCCCTGGTCGGCCGGGACGGTTCGGTCGACTGGCTGTGCCTGCCCCGCTTCGACTCCCCCAGTTGCTTCGCCGGACTGCTCGGCGCCCCCTTCCACGGCGCCTGGCAGCTCGCCCCCGCGGGCGCCGGCGCCTGCCGCACCCGCCGCTACCGGGGCGACAGCCTCGTCCTGGAGAGCGAGTGGCACACCGCCGCCGGGCGGGTCCGGGTCACCGACTTCATGCCTCAGCGCGGCCCGCACGGGCGGCGTGCCCCTCAGCTGATCCGCGTCGTCGACGGCCTCACAGGCAGCGTCCCGATGCGCGGCGCGCTGCGGCCGCGCTTCAACTACGGCCGCGTCGCCCCCTGGGTGCGGCGCACCGGGCACCACCGGGTCGCCGTCGCCGGGCCCGACTCCGCCTGGCTGCGGGTGCCCGACGGCGTGCACACCTACGGCCTCGACGGGGTCACCACCTCCGATTTCACCGTCGCCGCCGGGCAACGCGTCCCGTTCGTCCTCACCTGGCAGCCCTCCCACCTGGCCACCGCCCCGCGCACCGATCCCGACCGGGCGCTGCTCGACACCGTCTCCCGCTGGCAGCACTGGGCGGCCGGGTGCCGTTACCAGGGCGAGTGGCGGGCCGCCGTCCTGCGCTCGCTGATCACCCTCAAGGCGCTCGCGTACGCGCCCACCGGCGGGATCGTCGCCGCACCCACGGCCTCGCTGCCCGAGCGGATCGGCGGGGCTCGCAACTGGGACTACCGCTTCTGCTGGCTGCGCGACTCCTCCATGACGCTCTCCGCCCTCCTGCGCAGCGGCTTCCGCGAAGAGGCCGTCGCATGGCGCCGCTGGCTGCTGCGCGCCATCGCCGGGGACCCGGGCGACCTCCAGGCCGTCTACGGGGTCGCCGGCGAACGCGTCCTCGGCGAGACCACCGCCGACTGGCTGCCCGGCTACGAGGGCTCGCAGCCGGTGCGGTTCGGCAACGCCGCCGTCGGACAGCTCCAACTCGACGTCTACGGCGAGGTGGTGGACACCCTGCACCTCGCGCTGCTGGCCGGCCTGCCGATGGAGCGGCACGTCTGGACGCTGCTCCGCTCGCTCATGGCGTACCTGGAACAGCACTGGCGCGAACCCGACGAGGGACTGTGGGAAGTGCGGGACGGGCGGCGGCACTTCGTGCACTCCAAGGTGATGTGCTGGGTCGCCGCCGACCGCGCCGTCCGGCTCGCCGAGGCCACCGGGCTGCCCGCGCCGACCGAGCGATGGCGGGCGATGCGCGACGCCGTCCACGCCGACGTGTGCGCCCACGGCTACGACCGGCGGCGCGGCGTCTTCGTCCAGCACTACGGGGGGCAAGGGCTGGACGCGGCCACCCTGTTCGTCGTCAAGAGCGGGTTCCTGCCGCCGGACGACCCCCGGGTCGTGCGCACCGTCGACGCCGTCCGCGACGGGCTCGACCACGGCGGACTGGTCCGGCGGTACCGGGCCGGATGGTCCGGCGACGGGCCGGACGGCGGCGAGCCCTCCGGGGACGGGCCGGCCGGGTACGGTCTTTCGGGGGACGGGCTGGCCGGGGGCGAAGGCGCCTT
The DNA here is from genome assembly GCF_040650235.1 of Kitasatospora sp. NPDC048722. Lineage (NCBI taxonomy): Bacteria > Bacillati > Actinomycetota > Actinomycetes > Kitasatosporales > Streptomycetaceae > Kitasatospora > Kitasatospora sp. NPDC048722. Next base: position 372,764 of record NZ_JBEZGX010000001.1, on the reverse strand, counting down.
CCTCGCCTGCTCGTTCTGGCTCGCCGACGCGCTCGCCGCCACCGGACGGGCGGACGAGGCGCGCGGACTGTTCGGACGCCTGGTCGGGCTCGCCAACGACCTGGGCCTGCTCTCGGAGCAGTGGGACCCGCACGCCGGACGCCAACTCGGCAACACCCCACAGGCATTCAGCCACGTCGCCCTGGTCAACACCGCGTTCACCCTGACCCGACCGGACTAAGCTGGGGCCGTGGACCCCAACCACTACCGCTTCCGGGGCACGTGGCAACTCGCCGCGCCCGCACGGAAGGTGTTCGCGGCGCTGGAGGACGTGCAGAGCTACCCGCTGTGGTGGCCGGAGATCCGGGAGGTGCGGCAGACGGGCGAGGAGGAGGGGGCGGTGGTGGTGCGCGCGCTGCTGCCGTACACGCTGCTGATCGGGCTGGAGGCGCGCCGCCGCGACCCGGTGGCGGGGGTGCTGGAGGTCGCCATGCGGGGCGACCTCGCCGGGTGGTCCCGGTTCACCGTCACACCGGAGGGCGCGGACCGCTGCCGCGTGCTCTTCGAGGAGGACACCCGCCCGGGCAAACCCCTGCTGCGCCGGCTCGCCCTGACGCTGCACCCGCTGTTCCGGGCGAACCACGCGGTGATGATGCGGCGGGGGCGGCGCGGCCTGGCGCGGTACCTGGCGACGGCGGGCGGGTGAGGGCCGCCGGGCTCGGGCGAACGGGTTGCGACGAACAGATTTCAGCGAACAGATTTCAAAATCTGTTCGCTGAAATCTGTCATCTGTTTTCTGTCATCTGTTTTCTGTCATCTGTTTTCTGTCACCTGTCAGCAGTCACTTGTCCGCCGGGAACAGCCACCTCCGCAGCCACCGCGTCACCAGCGGCAGCGCCGCGTACGTCATCAGCCCGCTGATGAGCGGCGCGGTGACCAGCGGACGGACCGGTACCGGCAGGCCCGCGAGATAGGGGGCGATCAGCACCGCGGACGCCACGACGAGCGGGGCGATGGCGATCGTCGAGGCGACCGCCATCCGCCAGCGCACCGGCGGGCGGCGCTGCGCGGCGCCGGGCGTCGTGGCGAACCAGCCCTCCATGCCGAGGATCTCGTGCCGGTGCACCTCGTGGTGGTGGCCGTCCGCCTTCTCGAAGCAGGCCGCCCGGGCCGGGGAGGCCTGCCAGGCGCGAAAGGCCCCGGCGTCGCGGAAGTGCAGCAGCAGGTGCCAGGGTTCGCCCGGCCCGGCCGGGCGCAGCAGCCCGGTGACGAGGTTGCCCTCGTGGGCGCAGGCGGCGGCGAGGATGTTCTTCGCCCACGCCTCGAACGCCTCCTCGTAGCCCGACTCGACCCGCCGGGCCACGAACAGCGTGACCTCGTCGCCCTGTTCGGTGGCCGTCTCCTGCGCCGTCATCGCCATCCGCCGCCCGCCTCTCCCCCGTGCGCCTGCCGTTCGCAGGCCGCCCGGAGGATACGGCCCACTGCCCGCACCCCGCCCGCCGCGCCCGAAGCGTGGGACGGGCCGACCCCGCCGGGGTTAGCGTGGCGGCGCACGCCCGACGCCCCGGAGGCCCGCCGTGAGCCGCAGCCCGAGCACCCCGCCCAGCACCCCCGGCCCCACACCCTCGCCCACCCCCTCGCCCACCCCCTCCGCCGCTCCCACGCCCGCGCCCGCCCCGGCGCCCGACTTCGGCTTCGGGCGGCCCTTCGACCGGTCCGGGACCGGGAGCAGCAAGTGGGCGCGGGCGGCCGCGCCGGGGGTGATCGCCATGGGCCTCGCCGACATGGACCTGCCGGGCCCGCCCGCCGTCGCCGAAGCGCTCACCCGCCGGGCCCGGCACGGGGCGTACGGGTACACGGTGTGCGACCCGGCCGGGCGGGAGCTGGTGGCGCGCTGGTACCGGACGCGGCACGGCGTCGCGGTCGACCCGGACTGGGTGCTGCTCCTGCCGTTCGGCCCGCGCACCGCGATCCGGCTGCTGCTGGAGGCCGTACGCCCGCAGGCGCCCGTCGCCTTCCCCGCCCCGGAGTGGGGCGGCTTCGCCCAGGTCTGCCGCGCGGCCGGCCTGCCGCACCGCGCACTGCCGCTCTCCCTCCGCCCGCAGGACGGCTACCGCCTCCCGTCCGGCCTGCTTCCCCGCCCCACCTCCGTGGTGCTGCTCAGCAGCCCGCACAACCCGTCCGGTCGCGTCTGGCCCGCCGAGGACATCCGCGCCCTCGCCGAGGAGGCGGCCGAGGCGGGCGCGCTGCTGGTCTCCGACGAGGTGCACGGCGACCTCACCCACCCCGGCCACACCCACCCCGTCGCCGTCGCCACCGTCGACGAGCCGCTCCGCGCCCGAACCGTCACGCTCAACTCCGTCGGCAAGACCTTCAACGCCTCCGGTCTCCCGAGCAGCTTCGCGCTCGTACCCGATCCCGCCCTGCGCACCCGGCTGCTCGACACCATGGCGGGCTTCGGTTTCTGGGAGGGCGGCCTCGTCGAACAGGCCGTCCAGCACGCCGCGCTCAGCGAGGGCGGCCCCTGGCTGGACGCCCTGCTCGCCCATCTCGCCGCCGCCCGCGAGCGCCTGACCGACCGTCTCGGTCCCGCCGTCCGCTCCGCGCCGCAGGCGTCCTACCTGCTCTGGCTCGACGCCGCCGCGCTGGGGCTCCCCCCGGCCACCGCCCGCCAGGCGCTCCTCGACCGCTGCGCGCTGGAAGCCTCCGACGGCACCGAGTTCGGCGCCGGATCCGGCACCGGGGCCGGACCCGCGCCCGGCCCCGCGTCCGGCCCCGGTGGCCACGGCTCGCTGCGCCTGAACTACGCGCTGCCACAACCCGTGCTGGAGACCGTCCTCGAACGCCTCGCGCGGATGTGAGCACGGGTGTGAAGATCTCCGGGAGCGCCCCGTGAGAGCGCCCTCGAACTCAGCACGGAATACCGCCGACCGACGTTCACGGACAGTCCCGTTCACCCGATTGCACCGCCCTTGACCTGCAAAGACGAACATTCACGCGAATTTTGCGGGGCGCCGCCGCATGCTCCGTAGCAGACTGGGCAAAGTAGACCGGGCCGCAATCGTGATCCCGAGGATGGTGAGTCCGGTGATACCCGTATCCCCAGCCACTCCGCCCGACCGGCAGAGCCCCCCGACGGCCCCGAGCGGGGTCACCCCGCTGACGGAATCGGGGGCGCGCAGCCACGTGTCGGGGGTGTGTTTCAAGATCGGTCCGCCCCGGCTGGTCGGTGTCGAGGTCGAGTGGTTCGTCTACGACGCCCGATGTCCCAGCCGGCCCGTCCCCCCTGAACGGACCCACGCCGCCCTCCGTTCGCTGCCGCTCGGCGGCGAGGACGGCACGTCACTCCCCTCCGGTTCGCGTCTCACGCTCGAACCCGGCGGACAGGTCGAGCTCAGCTCCCCGCCCGCCACCGGCCTCCTGGCCTGTGTCGACGACACCCGGCGCGATCTGACCGCCCTGCGGGCCGCGTTCGCGGCGCAGGGGCTGCGTCTCACCGGCACCGGCACCGACCCCCTCGCCCGCCCCCGCCGGATGGTCCTCGACCATCCCCGCTACCTCGCGATGGAGCGGCACTTCGACTCCGCCGGCCCCTGGGGCCGCATCATGATGACGGGCACCGCGTCCCTCCAGGTGTGCCTGGACGCCGGCGACGCGGACGGCCCGCACGCGGTGGACCGGCGCTGGCTGCTGGCGCACCGGCTCGGCCCGGTGCTGGTCGCGGCCTTCGCCAACTCACCGCTGCTGGACGGGAAGCCGACCGGCCACCGGTCCACCCGGCAGACCGTGTGGTCCCGGATGGACCCGACCCGCACGCTCGCCCCGGCCCCCGACCACGGCGACCCGCGCGAGGCGTGGGCGCAGTACGTGCTGGACGCCGAAGTGCTGTGCGTGCGCCGCCCGGACGGCCTGCCGTGGACGGCTCCACGCGGCCTCACCTTCCGCGACTGGCTGCGCGGCGCCGGCGAACGACCGCCCACCCTGGCCGACTTGGACTACCACCGCACCACCCTCTTCCCACCGGTGCGCCCGCGCGGTCACCTGGAGCTGCGGATGATCGACGCCCAGCCCGGCGACGGCTGGGTGGTGCCCGCGGCCCTGGTCACCGCTCTGCTGGACGACCCGGTGGCCGCCGACGCCGCACTCGCCGCGCTGGAGCCCCTGGAGGCGCCGGGGCCGCCGCGGGGCGCGGACGGCCCGCGCCCGCCCCGCAGCGACATCTGGCGCCGGGCCGCCACCCTGGCCGTCGCCGACCCCGAGCTGCGCCGCGCCGCGCTCGCCTGCTTCGCCGCCGCCGACGCCGCGCTGGGCCGCCTGCCCGGCGCCGGACGGCTGCGCGCCACCGTCGCCGACTTCGCCGAGCGCTACCCCGCACGCGGCCGCTGCCCGGCCGACGACCAGCTGGACGCGCTGCGCGCCGGCACCCGACGCACCCTCCCGGAGGAGGCCGCCCCATGACCGACGTCCGACCCCCCGCAGAGGCGCCGACGGGCACCGAGTCGCTGCGCGACGCCATCGCCGCCGAGCTGCTCGCCGCCCGTGCCCGCACCGCCGCCCTCACCGACTGCGTCGAGGACCACGACCTCACCGCCCAGCACTCACCGCTGATGTCGCCACTGGTCTGGGACCTGGCCCACATCGGCAACCAGGAGGAGCTCTGGCTGCTGCGCAACGTCGGCGGCCACGACCCGATGCACCCGGAGATCGACCCGCTCTACGACGCGTTCCAGCACCCGCGCGCCGAGCGCCCCAGCCTGCCGCTGCTGCCGCCCGGCGAGGCCCGCGCCTACGCGCACGAGGTGCGCGGCCGGGTGCTCGACCTGCTCGCGGCGAGCCCGCTGGAGGGGGCGCCGCTGCTGGACGCCGGCTTCGCGTTCGGCATGATCGCGCAGCACGAACAGCAGCACGACGAGACGATGCTGATCACCCATCAACTCCGCAAGGGCGAACCCGCCCTGGCCGCTCCCCCGCCACCGCCCGCGCCCGCGGACGCCGCCGCGCTGCCCGCCGAAGTCCTGGTCCCTGCGGGGCCGTTCACGATGGGCACGGACATCGAGCCGTGGGCGCTGGACAACGAGCGCCCGGCCCACGTCGTCGACCTCCCGGCGTTCCGGCTCGACACCACCCCCGTCACCAACGGCGCCTACCTGCGCTTCATCGCCGACGGCGGCTACGACGAGCCACACTGGTGGAGCCCCGAGGGGTGGGCGCACCGGCGGCAGGCCGGCCTGACCGCCCCGCTCTTCTGGCGGCACGAGGACGGCCAGTGGCTGCGCCGCCGCTTCGGCACGCTGGAGCCCGTCCCGCTGGACGAGCCGGTGCTGCACGTCAGCTGGTACGAGGCGGACGCGTACGCCCGCTGGGCCGGGCGGCGGCTGCCGACCGAGGCGGAGTGGGAGAAGGCCGCCCGGCACGACCCGGCGACCGGCCGTTCGCGCCGCTACCCCTGGGGCGACGGGACCCCGACGCCCGACCGCGCCAACCTCGGCCAGCGCCACCTGCGCCCGGCTCCGGCCGGCAGCTACCCGGAAGGCCAGTCCCCTTACGGTGTCCGGCAGTTGATCGGCGACGTGTGGGAGTGGACGGCGAGCGACTTCCGCCCCTACCCGGGCTTCCGGGCGTGGCCGTACAAGGAGTACTCGGAGGTGTTCTTCGGGCCCGAGTACAAGGTGCTGCGCGGCGGCGCCTTCGCGGTCGCGCCGGTGGCCTGCCGGGGCACCTTCCGCAACTGGGACTATCCGGTCCGCCGGCAGATCTTCTCCGGCTTCCGCACGGCCGCCGACGTCCTCGACCAGGGGGATGCCTGATGTGCCGCCACATCGCCTACCTGGGCCGGCCGCTGGCTCCGGGAGAGCTGCTGGTCGCGCCGCCGTACGCACTGCACCGGCAGTCCTGGGCGCCGCGCGCGCAGCAGTACGGCACGATGAACGTCGACGGGTTCGGCCTCGGCTGGTACGCGGACGGCGACGAGATCCCCGCCCGCTACCGCCGGGCCGGGCCGATCTGGGCGGACGCCGCCTTCGCCGACCTCGCCCGGGTGGTCCGCACCCGGGCGCTGCTGGCGGCCGTCCGCTCCGCCACCGAGGGCTGCGCGGCCGGCGAGCACGCCGCCGCACCGTTCTCCGCCGGGCGCTGGCTCTTCAGCCACAACGGCGCCGTGGCCGGCTGGCCGGACAAGCTGGACGCACTCGCCAGACTGCTGCCCGCCGCCGAGCTCCTGGACCTGGAGGCGCGCACCGACTCCGCCCTCGTGTGGGCGCTCACCCTGCACCGGCTGCGCGCCGGGGCCGGACTGGGCGAGGCGCTCGCGGCGACCGTCGCGGACGTCACCGAGCACACCACCGCGCGGCTCAACCTCCTGCTGACCGACGGCCGCTCGGTCGCGGCCACGACGTGGGGCGACACGCTGCACCACCGCACCCTGCCGGGGGGCGGTCTGGTGGTGGCCTCCGAACCGTACGACGACGAGCCGGGCTGGACGGCTGTCCCCGAGGGCTCGCTCCTCGTGGCCGGCGCGGAAACCCCGGCCGGTGCGGAAACCACGGCCGGCGCCGACGCCCCGAACGACCTCGACGCCACCGCCGCAGTCCCCGCTGAAGCCGGACCGGAGGGGGCCCACCCGGCGCCGGCCGTCACCGTCCATCCCCTCCCCCGCCGCGGCTGAGCCCGCGCCCTACCTTCACCTTCTGAACAGAGGACCGCCCTGTCATGAACAGCTTTGACCTCACCAGGCTGCTCCCCGCCGACCACTTCAGCACCGCCTTGCGCCACGACGTGCAGCACGGCCTGACGTCCGAACCCAAGTGGCTGCCCCCGAAGTGGTTCTACGACGCGCGCGGCAGCGACCTGTTCGAGGAGATCACCCGGCTGCCCGAGTACTACCCGACCCGCGCCGAGCGGGCCATCCTCACCGCCCGGGCCGGCGAGATCGCCGCCGCGACCAAGGCCCGCACGCTCGTCGAGCTCGGCTCCGGCTCCTCCGAGAAGACCAGGCTCCTGCTGGACGCCCTGAACGACCTCGGCACGCTGCGCACCTACGTCCCGGTGGACGTCAGCGAGAGCGCGCTCACCTCGGCCGGCGAGGCGCTCGCCGCCGACTACCCCGGGGTCGCGGTGCACGGCGTGCTGGCCGACTTCACCGCACGGCTCGGCCTGCCGCCGGACGGCGCCCCGCGCCTGGTCGCCTTCCTCGGCGGCACCCTCGGAAACCTGCTGCCCGACGAGCGCGCCGGCTTCCTCGGCGGCCTCCGCGCCACCCTCGACCAGGGCGACCACCTGCTGCTCGGCACCGACCTGGTCAAGGACCCGGCCGTGCTGGTCGCCGCCTACGACGACGCGGCCGGGGTGACCGCCGAGTTCAACCGCAACGTGCTGAACGTGCTCAACCGCGAGCTGGCCGCCGACTTCGACCCGGAGGCCTTCGAGCACGTCGCGCTCTGGGACGCGGAGCGGGAGTGGATCGAGATGCGGCTGCGCTCGCTGCGCTCCCAGACCGTGAAGATCCCGGCCCTTGACCTGCCGGTGCACTTCGAGCGCGGCGAGGAACTGCGCACCGAGGTGTCGGCCAAGTTCCGCCGCGAGCGGGTGGCCGAGGAGCTGGCGGCGGCCGGGATGCGGCTGACCCACTGGTGGACGGACGAGGAAGGCCGCTTCGGGCTGTCGCTGTCCGCCCCGATGTGAGGCCGCCCGGCCCGCGGCGCGGCGGAGCGGCCGTCGCGCCGCCCGCCGCCCGCCGCCCGCCGCCCGCCGCCCGCCGCAGGACCACGTCGGCCCCAATTTGCTTGTTCACCTTACGAATTCTCTGAGCAAAACTTGAGGAGTCTGGTGTACAAGAGTTAAACAAACAGGGGTTACGATCTCGACTACCGAGCTCAGCGTTGAGTACCAGGAGTCAAGATCGTGAGCGTCACCCAGAAGCCCTCCGGGGCGGTCGAGGCCACCGCGCCCGGCCGCCTCGGCTTCGTCGTCTTCATCACCGCCGCCGCCGCCCTCGGCGGGTTCCTGTTCGGCTACGACAGCTCCGTGATCAACGGCGCCGTCTCGGGCATCCAGGAGAAGTTCGGGGTCGGCGACGGCGTGACCGGTCTGATCGTCTCCTCGGCACTGCTCGGGTCGGCGATCGGCGCCGCGGTGGCCGGCCGGTTCGCCGACCGCTACGGCCGCATCAAGGTCATGAAGGCGGGCGCGCTGATGTTCGCCGTCAGCGCCGTCGGCTCGATGCTCCCGTTCTCCGCCTGGGACCTCGCCTTCTGGCGCGTGCTGGGCGGCGCCGCCATCGGCATCGCCTCGGTGATCGCGCCGACCTACATCGCCGAGGTCGCGCCGACCAGGTACCGCGGCCGCCTGGCCTCCTTCCAGCAGGCCGCGATCGTGCTCGGCATCGCGATATCCCAGCTGGTCAACTGGGTGCTGGCGGACGCCGCCGGCGGCGACACCCGCGGCAAGCTGCTCGGCCTGGAGGCCTGGCAGTGGATGCTCGGCATCTGCGTGATCCCGGCCGCCGTCTACTTCGTGCTCTCCTCGGTCATCCCCGAGTCCCCGCGATACCTGATCCAGGCCGGCCGCCTCGACGACGCCCGCACCGTGCTCGCCGAGGTCGAGGGCGAGGGCATCGACACCGACGCCCGGATCGCCGAGGTCCAGGCCCTGATCGCCTCCGACCACCGCCCGCGCTTCCGCGACCTGCTCGGCGGCCGCTTCGGCCTGCTGCCGATCGTCTGGGTCGGCATCGGCCTGTCGGTCTTCCAGCAGCTCGTCGGCATCAACGTGATCTTCTACTACTCGTCGATCCTGTGGCAGTCGGTCGGCATCGACCAGAGCAACTCGCTGCTGATCAGCTTCATCGGCTCGGTCATCAACATCCTCGGCACCGTGATCGCGATCCTGCTGGTGGACCGGATCGGCCGCAAGCCGCTCGCCCTGATCGGCTCGGCCGGCATGGCCGTCGCCCTCGGCGCCGCCGGCTGGGCGTTCTCCTCGGCCACCGGCAGCGGCGACAACGTCACCCTGCCCGACCTCCAGGGCACCGTCGCGCTGATCGCCGCCAACGCCTTCGTGCTGTTCTTCGCGATGTCGTGGGGCGTGGTCGTCTGGGTGATGCTCGGCGAGATGTTCCCGAACCGCGTCCGCGCCGCCGCCCTGTCCGTCGCGGCCTCCGCGCAGTGGATCGCCAACTGGGCGATCACCGTCTCGTTCCCGTCGATGTCCCGCTGGAACCTGTCCGCGACCTACCTGATCTACGCCGCCTTCGCCGCGCTGTCGATCGTCTTCGTGGCCAAGTACATGAAGGAGACGAAGGGCGTCCGCCTGGAGGACATGGGCTGACGGGAGGACACGGGCCGCTCCGCCGGCCCCGGACCTCCGGCCCCCGCACCCTAGCGCGATCAGCGCGGGTGCGGGGGCCGAATCGTTCACTCCCTGCGGCGGCCCGGCCGGCTCCGGTACTCCTGTTCGGCAGGAGGGATGTCTTGATCTTCAACCGGCTTCGCACCCGCAGGTCCGCCGCCGCGCCCGCCGGCGGCTGCCCGTACGCCCACACCCACCCCGCCGCCCACGCCACCGGGCCCCACGACCCCGGGCCCCACGGCTCCGGGCCCCACCCCGCGGAGCCCCGCACCGCCGGCGCGGGCGACGCGCTGCTCCCGGCGGACCCGCCGTTCACCGACCCCGCCCAGGCCACCTCGTTCATCCGGCAGTTCCACCACGAGCAGCCCGCGGCCGACGGCGACCCGGACGGGCGGATACGCGCCGTGCTCGACGAGATCGACCGCACCGGCACCTACGAGCACACCCCCGCCGAGCTCGCCTACGGCGCCAAACTGGCCTGGCGCAACGCCGCCCGCTGCATCGGCCGGCTGTACTGGCGCAGCCTCGTGGTCCGCGACCTGCGCCACCTCGCCTCCGCCGACGACATCGCCGCCGAGTGCTTCGAACACCTGCGGCTGGCCGGCAACGGCGGCCGGATCCGCCCGGTCATCTCGGTGTTCGCCCCCGACCGGCCCGGCCGGCCCGCCGCGCGCATCCTCAACCAGCAACTCGTCCGCTACGCCGGCCACCGGACGACGGACGACGCCCCGGACGACGCCCCGGACGGCGCCACCGGTCGCATCACCAGCCGCGTCACCGGCGACCCGGCCGGCGTCCAACTCGCCGCCCTCGCCCGGGACCTGGGCTGGAAGTGCGCCGAGGACCGGTTCGAGGTGCTGCCCCTGCTGATCCGGGAACGGCCGGGCGAGCGCCCCGAGTGGTACCAGCTGCCGGACGACACCACACTCGAAGTCCCGCTCTCCCACCCCGAGTTCGCCTGGTTCGCCGAACTCGGCCTACGCTGGTACGCGGTGCCGGCGATCAGCGACATGACACTGGAGATCGGCGGCGTGCGCTACCCCGCCGCGCCCTTCAACGGGTGGTACATGGGCACCGAGATCGGCGCCCGCAACCTCGCCGACGCCGACCGCTACGACATGCTCGCCACCGTCGCCGGGCTGCTCGGCCTGGACACCTCCAACGACCGCACCCTCTGGCGGGACCGCGCGCTGGTCGAGCTCAACGTCGCCGTGCTGCACTCCTTCCAGGAGGCGGGGGTGACGATGGCCGACCACCACACCGAGTCGGAGCGCTTCCTCAGACACGTCGCGCAGGAGAAGCGCCTCGGCAGGCCCACCCCGGCGGACTGGAGCTGGATCGTGCCCCCGGTCTCCGGCGGGCTCACCCCCGTCTACCACCGCTACTACGACCCGGTGGACCCGTCGCTGCGCCCGGCCTTCCTCGCGCGCGAGCCCTGGTGACGCACGAGCCGTGATGACGCACGAGCCCTGGTGACGCGCGAGCCCTGGTGGCGCAGGCGGCCGACCTCCCGCGCCGGCTACGTGCCAGCCCCGGTGAGGCGCTCGAAGCGCAGCGCAAGCCCGTCGAGGAGCGCCTCCAGGCCGGTCTCGAACGCGGCTTCGTCGACGGTGCCCCGGTGGCCGGCCAGCCGGTGCGCCTCGCCGAGGTGCGGGTAGTCGGCGACGTCGTACAGCTCCGCGTCCGCCGGGAACCCGGCCGCGAAGGAGGCCAGCGCCGAGCCGGTGACGAAGTAGCGCATCAGTGCGCCGATCCGGGTGGCCTGGCCGCGCGGCCACCCGGCGTCCACCAGGTGCCCGAACACGGCATCGGCCAGGCGCAGCGCGTGCGGCCGACGGCCGGGGCCCTGGGCGAGCACCGGGACGATGTTGGGGTGGGCGGCCAGCGCGGCGCGGTAGGAGCGGGCCCAGTCTCGCAGCGCCTCCGGCCACGGGGTCGGCGCCGCCGCACCCGCTGCGCTCGGCGATCCACCGAACATCGACAGGTCGACTTCCCCGATGACGGTGTCGACGACCGCGTCCAGCAGCTCGTCCTTGGTCGCGAAGTGGTTGTAGAGCGACGGTCCGCTGACCGACAGCTCGGTGGCGAGTCGGCGGGTGGAGAGGGCGTCCAGGCCCTCGGCGTCGATCAGCCGCAGAGCGGCGGAGACGATGCGCTCGCGGCTGAGCAGCGGGGTGCGCGGGCGGGCCATCGAGCCGCTTCCTCCGGTCTCTCGGGCGGTCGGTCCGGCCGGAGTCCTCCGGTCGGGTGGGTCGGGGACCGATTCTGACAGGCGCCTCTTCCCAGCACGGCCCGGTCGGGGCTACAGTCCCCCCGTAAAACTTGCAGCGCTAGTTTAATGGGCACGGAAGGTCGGTGGGCGCGAAAGCCCCTCGCCGGGCCCGGAACCGGGAGCCGCCGTGAATCTGGAGCTGTCCGAGGAGCAGACCGCCGTCCGGGAACTCGCCGCCGAGTTCACCGACCGCGAGATCGCCCCGTACGCCGCCGCGTGGGACCGCGCCGAGTCCGTGGACCGCGCGATCGTCGGCAAACTCGCCGAGCTGGGCTTCCTCGGCCTCACCCTGCCCGAGGAGTACGGCGGCAGCGGCGGCGACCACCTGGCCTACTGCCTCGTCCTGGAGGAGCTCGGGCGCGGCGACTCGGCGGTGCGCGGCATCGTCTCCGTCTCCCTCGGGCTCGTCGCCAAGTCGATCAACAGCCACGGCACCGAGGAGCAGAAACGCCACTGGCTCCCGCGGCTCACCTCCGGCGAGGCCCTCGCCTGCTTCGCGCTCACCGAACCCGGCACCGGCTCGGACGCGGCCAACCTCACCACCCGGGCCGTCCGGGACGGTGACGACTGGCTGATCAGCGGCGCCAAGACCTTCATCACCAACGGCACCTGGGCCGACGTCGCCCTCGTCTTCGCCCGCACCGGCGGCGACGACCCGCAGCAGCGCGGACACAAGGGCATCACCGCCTTCCTCGTCCCCACCGGCCTGCCCGGCTTCACCCGCACCGAGATCCACGGCAAGCTCGGCCTGCGCGGCCAGGCCACCGCCGAACTCTCCTTCGACCGGGTCCGGGTGCCCGACGGCGCCCGGCTCGGCGCCGTCGGCAAGGGCTTCGGCGTGGCGATGGGCGCCCTCGCCAAGGGCCGGATGTCGGTCGCCGCCGGGTGCGTCGGCATCGCCCGCGCCTGCCTGGAGGCCGCCGTGCGCTATGCCGGGGAGCGCGAGCAGTTCGGCAAGCCGATCGCCTCGCACCAGCTCGTCCAGGAGCTGCTGGCCGGCATCGCCGTCGACGTCGAGGCCGCCCGGCTGCTCACCTGGAAGGTCGCCGACCACATCGAACGCGGCCTGCCGTTCGCCACCGAGTCCTCCGTCGCCAAGCTCCACGCGAGCGAGGCCGCCGTCCGGGCCGCCAACAACGCGCTCCAGGTGTTCGGCGGCTACGGGTTCATCGACGAGTACCCGGTCGGCAAGTACCTGCGCGACGCGCGGGTCATGACCCTCTACGAGGGCACCAGCCAGATCCACCAACTGCTCATCGGCCGCGCGCTCACCGGCGTCAACGCCTTCTGACCAGGACACCCCCAACCCCTTCATCGGACAAGGAGCCCGACGACGTGCGTCCCGTCTACTTCGCCGCCGCCCGCCGCACACCCATCGGCCGGCTGCGCGGAGCGCTCGCCACGGTCCGGCCGGACGACCTCTCGGCCACCGTGCTGCGCGCCCTGCTCACCGACGTGCCCGCCCTCGACCCCGCCCGCATCGACGACGTCTACTGGGGTGCCGCCAACCAGGCCGGCGAGGACAACCGCAACGCCGCCCGGATGGCCGTCCTGCTCGCCGGCCTGCCCGACACCGTCCCCGGCGCCACCGTCAACCGGCTCTGCGCCTCCGGCCTGGAGGCCGTCACACTCGCCGCGCGGGCGATCGGTTCCGGCGAGGCCGACGTCGTGCTCGCCGGCGGCTGCGAGTCGATGACCCGCGCACCCTTCGTCCTCCCCCGCCCGGACGAAGCGCTCCCGCACCGGATCGAGACCTACGACACCCGGCTCGGCTGGAGGCTCACCAACCCCCGGATGGCCGAACTGCACGGCGTGCTCAGCATGGGCGAGACCGCCGAGGAGGTGGCCGGCCGCTACGGCATCGACCGCGAACGTCAGGACGCCTTCGCGCTGCGCAGCCACCAGCGGGCCGCCGCCGCGCGCAAGGACGGGCACTTCGACGCCGAGCTGGTCCCGGTCGAGCGGCCGGACGGCGTGACGGTGAACCAGGACGAGGGCATCCGCGAGGACACCAGCCTGGAGAAGCTCGCCCGGCTCAAGCCCGCGTTCCGCCCGGACGGCACCGTCACCGCCGGGAACGCCTCGCCCATGAACGACGGCGCCGCCGGGCTCGTCCTGGTCAGCGAGGAGGCCCTGCGCGACCTGGGCCTCGAGCCGCTCGGCCGGTACGTCGCCGGGGCCTCCGCCGGGGTGCACCCGGACGTCATGGGCATCGGCCCGGTGCCCGCGACGCAGAAGGCGCTGGGGCGCAGCGGCTGGTCGATCGGCGACGTCGACACGGCCGAGCTGAACGAGGCGTTCGCGGCCCAGGCGCTGGCCTCCATGGACGGGCTGGGCATCGACCCCGAGCGCGTCAACCCGAGCGGCGGCGCGATCGCCCTCGGCCACCCGCTGGGCGGCTCCGGCGCCCGCATCCTGACGACGCTGCTGCACCGGATGCACCGCACCGGCGCGCGGCGCGGGCTCGCCACGATGTGCGTGGGCGTCGGGCAGGGCACCGCGGTGCTGGTCGAGAACGCCTGATGTCCCGGATCGTCCTGACGTTCCGCTCGTCCTGATGTCCCGGATCGTCCTGACGTTCCGCTCGTTCCGACGTCGTCTTGTCCGGACCTGAATTGTCCGGACATCCCTTTGTCTACATATCCACCCTCAGGATCCACCCCCCAGGGAGTACGAAGTGTCGCGTTTCGCAGGAAAGGTCGCCGTGGTCACCGGTGCGGCGCAGGGCATCGGCGCGGCGACGGCCCGTCGGCTGGCCGAGGAGGGCGCGGCGGTCGCCGTCGTCGACCTCACGGCCGAGCGCGCGGCCGGGACGGTCGCCGAGATCACCGCCAAGGGCGGAACGGCAAGGGCGTACGGCTGCGACGTGGCCGACTACGACGCCGTCGAGGCGGTGTTCGCCCAGGTCGCCGCCGACCTCGGCGGTGTGCACATCCTGGTCAACAACGCCGGGATCACCCGGGACAACCTGTTCTTCAGGATGCCGAAGGCCGACTGGGACGCGGTGCTGACGGTCAACCTGACCAGCGCCTACAACTGCAGCCACGTCGCACAGAAGTACATGGTGGCACAGAAGTTCGGCAAGATCGTCTCGCTCAGCTCGCGCTCGGCGCTCGGCAACCGCGGCCAGGCCAACTACGCCGCCGCCAAGGCCGGCATCCAGGGACTGACCGCGACCCTGGCCATCGAGCTGGGCCCGTTCAACATCAACGTCAACGCCGTCGCGCCCGGCTACATCGCCACCGCGATGACCGCCGCGACCGCCGAACGGGTCGGCAGCTCGGCCGAGGAGCACCAGGCCGAGGTGTCCGCCCGGACCCCGCTGCGGCGGGTCGGGCAGCCGGAGGAGATCGCCTCGGTGGTCGCGTTCCTCGCGAGCGAGGACGCCTCGTACGTCAGCGGGCAGACGCTGTACGTCAACGGCGGGGCGCGCTGACCCGACGAAGGCTTACCCCGCGCCGATGAACTTGGTAAAGTTGGCCAACACGGTGAAAACTGTGAAATCGGTGTGGCTTCCCGACGTGTAGTCAACGGGCCGTCCCAGCAGCGGAGTTACTTTCCCCTGGGACGGCCTTTACCTTTTCGCGTGGCCGAACATGACCATGCCGTTCGTAACACCACCACACCAAATGACTATGGCATGATCATGTGGCAATCGATGGGATGGCCGGACCGACCCGACCGGACCAAGGTCGGGCCCTGCGTCCCCCAAGGAGTCCCATGGGCAGCCCCGCTACCCTCCGCCGCGCCCTGGCTCTGCTCGCCGTAGGAGCGACCGCCGTCACGGCCGGCACCGTCTCCGTCCCGGCGGTCGGCGCCGCCGTCGCCGCGCCCTCGCACAGCCTGGCCGGCGTCCACGTCCAGCCCGCCTCGGCCGGACACCACCTCGCCACGACCCGCCCGGCCCCGCTGAGCACCACCCAGTGCGTCAGCCAGATCGGCATCCACTGCTACTCGCCGCTCCAGTACCAGAAGGCCTACAACCTGGGCCCGCTGTACCAGGAGGGCATCACGGGCAAGGGCCGCACGATCGTCATCGTCGACTCCTTCGGCTCGCCGACCATCCAGCACGACCTGGAGGTCTTCGACAAGCAGTGGGGCATCAAGGACACCAACGTCGAGGTGGTCAAGTGGGGCAACGTCCCCGTCTTCGACCCGAAGAACCCCGACCACACCGGCTGGGCCGGCGAGACCACCCTGGACGTCGAGTACGCCCACGCGATGGCCCCCGACGCCCACATCGTCCTGGTCGAGACCGGTGTCGCCGAGACCGAGGGCACCACCGGCCTGCCCGAGATGATGGACGCCGAGAAGGACCTCATCAAGAAGGGCGTCGGCGACGTCATCTCGCAGAGCTTCGGCGCCACCGAGAACACCTTCCCGGGTTACGACAAGGGCGACTTCAAGTCCCTGACCGACCTGCGCTACGCGTTCAAGGCCGCCGCGGCCCACAACGTCACCGTGCTCGCCGCTTCCGGCGACAACGGCGCCACCGACGCGCAGACCAACGGCACCGACCTGTACCCGTTCAAGGTCAACTCGTGGCCGTCCTCGGACCCGCTGGTCACCTCGGTCGGCGGCACCCAGCTGACCCTGGACGACAACGGCAACCGCACCGCGGCCGACAAGGTGTGGCACGACAAGTCCGGCGCCGGCGGCGGTGGCGTCTCCGGCATCTTCGAGCGCCCGTGGTACCAGGCCGGCGTCGCCAACGTCACCGGCAACCACCGCGGCACCCCGGACATCAGCATGAGCGCGGCCGTCGACGGCGCCGCCTGGACGTACGAGTCGTACGACCCGACCGCGGTCGGCTGGCACCTCACCGGTGGCACCAGCGAGGCCACCCCGCTGTTCTCGGGCATCGTCGCCCTGGCCGACCAGGCCGCCGGCTACCGCCTCGGCCAGATCAACTGGCGCATGTACGGCCTGAGCCTGCTCCCGAGCGACTGGAGCGGCATCACGGACGTCAAGGACGGCGACAACGGCTGGAACGGCGTCACCGGCTACAACGCGACCGAGGGCTACGACCTCGCCAGCGGCCTCGGCACCATCGACGGCACGAAGTTCGTCCACGCCCTCGCGGGCCGGTGACGGACCTTCAGCGGTCACAGCAGGGACGCAGCGGGGACGCAGCACGGTAGCTGCGCGCGGTAGGGACCTCCGGTAGGGACTTCCGGCAGATACCCGCGCGACTGCGGCAGCAACAGCACATGCACTGGGCGGGAAGTCGGCGGCGGCCGACTTCCCGCCCAGTGGCGTTAGGAGGGACGTGCGCGGGGCGCGAACAGATAACAGCGAACAGATAACAGATTTCGAAATCTGTTATCTGTTCGCTGTTATCTGTTACCGGTCACCCGTCGGCTGTCGCCCGTCAGTTGCCCGGCGCCGCCAGCTGGGCGAGGTAGCGCTCGGCCGCGCGGAGCTTGCGGCCCTCCGGACCCGGAAGGTAGGCGCGCAGTTCGATGATCTCCGGCGCGATGCGGATGGCCTCCGTGCGGTCCTTGATCGCCCGCCAGCATGCCTCGGCGTTCGTGGCCGCCTGCTGGGTCTCCGGATGGTCCGCACCCTGCGAGCGGAGCAGGGTCAGCGCCACCTCGCGGTAGATGTCCGCGGCCTCGGCCGGCTTGCCCGCGAGCCGGCACACGTGCGCCCGGACCTGCCGGACCTGGAGGACCGGCTCGGAGACCGCGCCGTGCTCGGCGATCGCCTCCAGTTCGAGGGCGAACGCGAGGTCCGTGGCGGCGGCGTGGTCACCGGCGTCCGCGCTGCGGACGATCCGGCCGAGCGTCTCGCGGTAGTCGGCGCGCGGCTCGGGGCCGGCGGGCGCGGGGTCCTCCGCTGCGGCCGGGTCCGCGGGCTCGTCCGATGCCTCGGGCGCGCCCGACGTCCCGGGCTGGGCCTCAGCCTCAGCCTCACCCTCGGCCTCGGCTTTGGCCTCGGACTCGGGCTCGGGCTCGGGCTCGGGCTCGGGCTGGTGCGCCTCTTCGAGCGGAGCGGGCTCCTCGAGCAGAGGGCGCTCCTCCGCCGGAATGTCCTCTTCGAACCGGGGCTCCTCCAGCGGGACTTCGGCCTCGGGGTGGAGCTCCTCATCCAAGTCCGGAGCCAGAACCACCACTCCCTCCGGCTCCGGGTCCGGCTCGACGGCGGCGTCCCGCGTCTCGTCCACGACCGGAGTGGCGTACGGAACGGGCGACGCGGCCTTCGCGAGCTTCACGCCCGACGTCGGCGTCGGGGTCGGGGTCGGGGTGGCGTGATCGACAGCGACGTCCTCGGCGACGTCCTCGGTCTCGGCGTCGGCCTCGGTCAGCATGAGCGCGCGGAGCGTCATGGTCCTTGGGGCGTCGGGCAGTTGCTTCCGCAGGCTGACCGGGTGCGCGGGCAGCGGCGGGGTGGGCGGCACGCCGGCCTTGCGGAGGCTCACCAGACCGTCGACGAACGCCTCGGGAGCAGGCTCCTCCTCGACGACCTCCTCGACGACCTCTGTGGCAACAGCGTCGGACACGAAAGCCCCGGGCTCACCGGCTTCGGGCTCAATGATCTCGGGCTCGACGGCCTCCGCTTCGGGGGCCTCCGCTTCGACAGCCTCCGCTTCGGGGGCCGCGGCAGGGACCGGAACCACGGGCTGGCCCGGCGCGGACTCAACCGGCGCAGCGTCCACCGGCACCACGTCCACCGGCACCACGTCCACCGGCGCACCGCCCACCGGCCGCGCGTCCGTCACCGGACCGTCGGTGCGGCGGGCGGTGTTGCGGAAGACCGGGCGGTCCGGAGCGTGCGTCGCGACGATGACCACGTCCGGGCGCAGCACCGAATAGACCTGCTGGCGCAGCTGTTCGGGCGCGAGGACCTCGCCCGCGCCCGGGCGGCCGCCGTGCAGGGCCTCGATGAGGGCACGGGTGAAGGTGCCGATCTGCTCCGGGTCCGGACTGACGACGGCCCACAGCGGGACGCCGTCGCTCAGCGGGGCGGCAGCCCCCGGGCCGCCGGTCTGGAGGAGGGGCCAGGCGTTCTGGTCGGCGCTGAGGTCGGCGATGACCAGGGTCTGCCAGTCGGCCGGGCGGTGGCTCAGCTCGGCGGCGATCGCCTGCCACGGCAGGCCGTCCTGGCGGATGCTCGCGGCCTTGGAGTCCCGAAGGGTGAGGTGGAGCTGCCCGCCGCGCTTGTCCGCGACCAGGTGGCCGCCCAGGTGGACGAGCAGCGGCCCGGGGTGGCGGGCGGCGGCCCGCAGGTGGGCGAGGACGGTGTGCGGGTCGCTGGCGCCGGGCAGGTGGACGGCGTCGACCGCGTCCGCGGCGAGCAGCACTTGGGGCGAGACGGCGGCGAGCATCGCGGACAGCACCGTCGCCTGGGCGGGGACACCGCGCCCCCAGGTGCGGCGGCCGGCGTTGCCGTAGCCGCCCTCGACCACCAGGATCCGCCCGCGCGGCGCCGCCCCCAGCCCGCCGCCGACGCCGGGCACCGAGAACGGCAGCGGCGTCGCGAAGGCGGGTGCCGGGGCCGGGGCCTGCACGGGCGCGGGATCCGGGGCGTCCACGGCGGGCATGCCCGTGAGGGTCCATCCGGTCGGCGCGGCCGGCGGCATCGCCGGTACAGGCGCAGGCGTGGACGCGGCCACAGGCGCGGACGCGGGCACGGACGCAGGAACGTCCAGCGGCTCGTACAGGGCGGCCGGGCCGGGCGGGTGCTCGTCGCCCGGGGTGCGCGGGGGCGGCGGCACGGCGTCCAGGGGACCCCCGTCCGCTGCCGGTTCGGGGCCTCCTGGGACAGCTGTCGTCTCCGCCATCTTCTGGTCACCGCCCCACCCCGCCGCTCGTGCGGCGTCTGATGCCCTTGCTGTGTGGTGCGCGGCACCACTCCCGTTTCGGCCACCCTACGAGATCCCGGCGCACCCGATCCAGGCCGGGTCGCCGATCGGCGCGCCGGTCGACCCGGAGCCCGGCCCTCACTCGTCAACTTCCGCTCCGAGCTGGCACATTGGCCGAGGGATGCGAGGATCCGCCACGGCACCCCCGTCGTGTGCGGATTCCGGCGGCGCGGTGATCGAACTGTGCCCGCGCGGGAACCGCGTGACACCCCCTCCGGCGGCGGGCGGGCCCACCGCCGGAGGACGGGGGTCAGGAGCCGGCCAGGAGGTCGCGGAGGAGGGCGACCGTGTCGGCGTCCAGGTCGCGGCCGGTGCGGCGGCTCAGGGCGTCGAGGCGGTTGACGGCGCGCAGGAGCTGGTCCCGGGCGCCGGCCGAGGCGTACGCGTAGAAGAGGTCGCGGTGCAGCAGCTCGACGTCCGGGGCGACGGCGAGGCCGCGGAAGACGGCGGCCTCGGCACTGCGGTGGTCGCCGTACTGGAGGCGGCGGGCGGCGAGCTCGTGGGCGGTGTCGACGATTGCGGCGATCATGTCCTGGCGCTCGGCCTCGGCCCACCCGTACGACGCGGGCGGGGCCTCGGCGAACGGGGCGCCCCGGACCAGGGCCAGGGCGTGCGCGAGCGCGGCGTCCGCCGTGGCGCTGGTGCTGCGCATGCCGCGCCGGTAGAGGCTGCGGAACTCGTCCCAGTCGCACGTGACGGTCGGGGCGTAGGAGTAGCCGTCGGCGGTGTCGGTGGGCAGGAACGCACGGCCCTCGGGGGTGGCGCCGAGCCACGCCGCGAGGCCCGCGATCTTGCCGGGCAGCGGGCTCACGGCGTCGGCGGTGGTGGGGTGCGGGTCGAGGTGGGCCGCGCCCGGGTGGAGGTCGTGGTCGAGAGCGGCGTGGTCGGCGCCCGGGCGCAGCGCGAGGTAGGCGGCGAGTTCGGTGAGCCGGGGCAGGTGGCCGGGTTCGACGGTACCGAGGGCGCCGGCCACGTCGACCGGGCCGAGCAGCCGGATCCGGGGCGCGTTGCGGGCGCTGTGGGCCTCCGGGGAACGGAGGATCGCGAGGAGGTCGTCGCTGTCCGTGCGACCGGCGACCGCGGTGGCGGTGGCCGTGGTCGTGCCGCCGGCGGTCGTGACGGCGACGGGGGCGGTGGCGGCGGGGCCGGTCCCGGGCTCCGGACGGGCCGGCACCCGCGGGGCCGCGCCGGTGGACGCCGGCGCCGGGTCGTGCGTCGGCGCGGGCTCGGCGGCCGGCTCGACGGCGGGCGCCGGGACCAGGGGCTCCGGCGCGACCGGCGCGACCGGCAGCACGACGGCGGCCGGCCCCGGCACCCGCAGGTCCCGGGTGGCGTCCTCGCCGCCCTCACCGGCACCGTCCTCGACGGACTGCTCGACCGGCACGGCCTGAGCCGCGGGCCCGGTGGGGCCGGCGGGGCCGGCGGGCCCGGCGGGCATGACCGGCCCGAGCGGGGTAACCGGCCCCACCGGCAGAACCGGCGGCAGGGCCGGCGGCACCTGCCCCGTCACCGCCTTGCGCCCGAGCCCGTTGACGGCGTGCCGCCCGGGCCCGGTCGTCGGAGCCGCCGGGTCGGTGCTCGCGAACGGGCTCGCGCCCGTGCCGATGACCCGGGTGAGCGCCCGCGCCCCGGCCCCCGCGCCGGAACCGCCGACGCCGTCGGCCTCGTTGGCCCCACCAGCCCCACCAGCCCCAGCGGCCCCACCAGCTCCGGCGGAACCGTTCGCGCCCTCCTCGGCCGGGCCGCCGACCGTGGCCAGCACCGGTACGGCGGCGGGCAGTTCGGCCGTCTCGAAGTCGTCGCCGTAGCCGTCGTCGGCGTCGTCGTTCCCGGGGCCGTCCAGGGTCCAGGCGGGCGCCGGGTGCTGGGTGGCGTCGTCGGCGGCCCGGAGCAGTTCGGCGACCTGGTCGTACTGGGCGCCGGTGAGCCGCTGGAGCTCGACGGTCAGGTGCAGGCCGGGGATGGTGGCCTGGCCGGTGGTCGGGAGGGTCCAGCGGGCGACCGGCCCGGTGCCGCGCTCGGGGGCGCGGGTGACGACGGCGACGCAGGTGCGCGGCCGGGCGTCGAGCAGGCGGCCGAGTTCGGCGGGGATGCCGCCGCCGGGCTGCTGGGCGCAGAGCACGATCTCCGGGGTCCAGGACTCGTCGGCCTGCCCGCGGCTGCGGGCCTCGCGCGGGCTGGTGGCCTCGGCGGCGACGAGGGTGGCGCGGGCCTTGGCGGTGCGCGGGGCGAGGGCGGCGAGCGCGGCTTCGAGGGTCGGGTGGCGGTGGACGCGTTCGGCGGCCGGGCCGCTGATCGGCACCTCCTCGGCGAGATCGACGAGGTGGAGGTGGAGCCGGTCGGCGAGCGGGCTGTGGGCGAGCTCGATGGCGAGTGTGCGCAGGACGTCGCGGGCGTCGTCGGGGTGCCCGGAGAGGTGGAGGAGGCGGACGGTCTCCAGGTCGGCGAGGACGACGGAGCCGTCCGGTGCGGTGCCGAGGGTGACCAGGGCCGGGTAGGGGGCGGCGGTCTTGCGGGCCTGGGTGGCGTTGAGGAGGTCGCCGGCGTCGGGGCTGCACCACCACACGTTCGGGGCGTGCGCGGCGCGGAAGGGCGCGATCGGCGCGGCCGGGCCGGAGAGGTGGAGCTCGACGGTGTGGCCGGGGGTGATCCGGGCCGCGATGATCGCGGGCAGCCGCTTGCCGCCGCGGACGGTGTTGCGGGCCATGGTGCGCAGGGCGCGGTCGAGCAGGTCGAGGCCGGCGTCGTCCTGACGGGCCCTGAGCTCGTTCTCGAAGGAGGCGGCCTCGGCCTCTGGCATGGTGATGCGGTGCCGGGGGCGGCGGGCGCGCAGCTGCCCGCCGCGCTTGTGGGCGACGGTGCCGATCATGATGGCGGCGAGCAGGACGCCGACGGTGGAGGCGGCGAGGGCGACGGTGTAGTCGTCGCTGGGTGCCGGGTCGGCGTGGGCGGCGGGCGCGGGGGCGTGGCCCGGGGCGTGCGAGGGAGCAGGCGTCGGCGCGGCCTGGGTGGGTGCGGGCGCCGGAGCCTGCGTGGCGGGCGACTGCGTGGCGGGCGACTGGGTGGTGGGCGGCTGGCTGGCCGGGGCGGACGGCGCGGGCGTCTGCTGCGCGGGGGCCGGAGCCGGGTCGGGCGTCGGGGCGGGAGCCGGGGCGGGAGCCGGGACCGGCGCGGGGGCGGGGGCGGGGGCCGCGCCGGGGACGGTGAGCACCATGCCCGGCACCAGCTGGTCCGGGTCGGTCAGGCGTTCGCCGTCCGGGGCCTGGGCGCCCTTGTTGGCGTCGAAGATCTTCGGCCAGGCGTCGCCGTCCCCCAACTCGCGCTGGGCGATGGCGGAGAGGGTGTCCCCTTCCTTGACGGTCACCGTCCCGTGGCCGCCGGCCGCCTGGACACCCGCCGCACCCGTGGCTTCCGTGCCCGCTTGAGGGGCCTGCGGGGCCTGCGAAGCCGACTGCGTCGTCGCGGGGGCGGAAGCGGGCGCCGGGGCGGGCGGCTTGGCCTCGTCCGGCTTCGCGTCGGCGGGCATGAGGAGCTCCCAGCCGGGCTGGATCGGCCGGTCGGCGTCGAAGCGCACGCCCGAACCGTCCATCGTCCGGCCGTCGTTGAGTCTGGCGATCTCCACCCAGCGCTCGCCCGAGCCCAGTTGCCGCTCGGCGATGGACCACAGGCTGTCGGCGGGCCGGCTGTCGCGCACGGTGTAGGTGGGGTGCTGCTCTGCGGCGGCCGCGAGGGCGGGCGCGGCCTGCGCGGCGGGCAGGGCGGCGCGCTGCACGCCGGCCGTCAACTGGGCCGGGGCCGTGGCGGCCTGGGGCCGCTCGTTGACGGCGGCGAAGGACGAGCCGGCCACCGGCAGCAGGGCGAGCACCGCGCCGACCAGCCCGGCGGCCATCCGCTGGCTCCAGCCGAACGCCGGGATCCGGCGGGCGATCCGCCCGCGCAGCTGGGCCGGGACCTCCAGCAGGACGGAGAACGCGAAGCAGGCCCAGGCCACCCAGCCGACGACCACCAGCAGCCACAGGAACAGCCGCCCGTCGTCCGGGCCGGTGAGTGCCTGGCCGATGCCGTCCGGGGCGACGTCGCCCATCGCGGCGACCGCCCGGGTCCCGTAGAGCAGGAGGGCGGGCAGGCCGAGCAGCAGGGCGGCCAGGGTGACCAGCGCGGCGAGCGCGGTGATCACGGCCCCGGCGCGGCCGCCCCCGCCCTGCGCCCGCCGGGCGGGGGCCTGCGGGACCCGCTTGTGGCTCCGGGTGGTCCGGGCCTGGTCCGGAGCGGGTCGGGCCTGGTCCTTTGCACGTGGCGCGGCCATCAGTCGGTCTCCGCTTTCTCGACTCCGTGGACGAGGGTGGCACTGCCCTTGCCCATTACCTTCCGCTCGCCGAGGGAGCCCAGCAGGACGGGCCGGAAGTCGCTCACCACCGTGACGGTGACGACCTTGCCGTCCTTCGAGAACTCGACCTTGGCGGCCTTGAGGCCGTACAGCCCGAGGTAGGCGTCGGCGGCCTCCTGGGCGTAGTCGTGCTCGACCTGGATGCCCTTCCCCTGGAGGACGAGGGCCTGGTCGAGCTGCTGTCCGCCGACCCGGGCCGCCTCCTGGGCGTAGGCGTCCGTGCGTTCGGCGACCCGCAGGCGACCGCCGACGTCGACGACGATGGCGATCACGAACACCAGGTAGACGGCACAGATCGCCACGAAGAGCGAGACCGCGCCGCGGTCGGACCGCCGCCGCAGCCGGCCGCCCGACCGGCCGGGCGGCCCGGACCCGATCAGCCCGGGCCCGGGCAGCCCGGCCCGCTTCGACGGCCCCGGCCGCAGCCGCCCGGCACCCTCACGTGCACGCACCTTCACACCCCACACCCCCTCGGGCTTCCGCACCGCTGTTCGCCCCCCGGCCTTTCGTCCCCGTTCGTCCCCGAGCCGTCCACCCCCGAGCCGTCCGCCCACAGGCTCTCCACCCGCGAGCTGGGCGTCCCCGAGGCGTCCTTGACCCGCCCGTTCGTCACCCGGTCCCCACCGGGCGCCGCCCGGCCCCGTTCCGTCATCACCCGAGCGCTCTCCGCTTGCGTCTCCCCCGCCCAGGGCGTCCCCAATCCCCGGATCCGGCCCACCTGTTGTCAGGTGCCCCGGTAGCGGTCCACCACGGAGGTGAACTCGCCGGCCAGGGTCTTCGTCACGGGCACCCCGGAGAGCCCGCCGAGCAGGTCGCCCAGCCCGACGTCGCACACCACCCGGACCTTGACGGTGGCGACGACGCCGCCCGGCAGGTCCAGCTCCCCCTGAGTGACGGTCACCGAGAGGTTGCCGCAGGAGACGCCCTGCTGCTTCAGCTGCTCCCGGGCCGCCTCCTTCGCCGGCTCCGCCATCCCGTCGAAACTGCGGACGAGCGAGGCCGTACGGGCGGCCGAGCGCGCCGCCGCCTCCACCGTGCCGGAGGTGGTCTGCAGGCGCCCCGCCGCGATCGCGATCAGGACCAGCCCGACCACGTACGGCGCGATGATCGCCGCCTCGATGGCCACCCCGCCGCCGTCCGGCCGTCGCCGCACCCCCGGTGGGCGCCATCGCGAGCGCGCGAGAGGCCCGCTCACGGCGCCGCCGCCGGCGGGACGAAGCGCTCGCGCGGCGCCTGCGCGAACTGGGTGATGTGCGGCGCGGTCAGGCCGGGGACCAGCAGCGTCGGGGTCAACTTGACGGTGACCCGCACCAGTTGCGCGGTACTGCCGTCGGTGCTCACCTCGTACGAGCCGCTCCCCTGCCGGTGCAGGAAGTCCTCGGCCTGCGCGCGCGCCGCCGCGTCCTTCGCCTTGTCGTCCGCGGCGCCCTGCGTCCGGCCGGCCTCGACGCCCTCGCGGGCGGCGGTCAGCGCGACCTGCCGCGCGTACCACCACAGCGAGGCCTGGACGACCAGCAGCAGGAGCAGCAGGACGACCGGGAAGACGATGGCCAGGCTCAGGCTCATCGCTCCCCGGTCACTCCCGCTGCCGCTGCCGGCACCACGGCGCGAGCGGCGCATGTCGCCCATCATCAGGTTGCCGCGCCGCCCGGGTACTTCGGGTCCTGCTCGACCTTGGTGGACACCTTCTTCTGCAGGATCACCAGCGAGGCCGCGACGGCGCCCGCGACGACCACCAGCGCGATGATGGCGAGGGCCAGTTCGATGCTGATGGCGCCGCGGTCGCCGCGGGCCCGGGCGGCGCGCAGCCGGCCGAGCCGGAAGGTGAACAGCAGCAGGGCGAACTGGACGGGCAGGAGCACGGGCCGCAGGAACAGCCCGGCCAGGTATTTGAGCCGGACGGCCAGGTGGGTCATCGGGTTCTCCCGGTGGTGAGGTGAGGTGCGGTGCGGGCTCGCCCGTCCGGCGGGCGCCGGGCGGGCGTCAGGCGAGCATCTGGTGGAGGGCGGGGAAGACGATCAGGACGGTCATCAGCAGGGTCAGCGCGGACCCGGGGGCGACCATCCGCTCGCTGTCGGCGTTGGCGCGGGCCAGGTCCTCGGCGAGCAGTTCGCCCCGCAGGCCCTTGGCGCGGGCCCGCAGGGTGTCGTACACGGCGGCGCCGTCGGTGCCGGACAGCCTCATGATGTCGGCGACGTCCTGGAGCGGGGTGAGGCCGAGTTCGGCGGCCAGCGCGTCCAGTCCGGCCCACGGCGGCATGCGGTCGGTGGCGGCGCGGTCGAGGGCGTCGCGGATGCGCAGGAACACCGTGCCGCGCCCGACCGAGGCGGCCCGGCGCAGCGCCTCGGCGGGCCCGCAGTCGGCGGCCCGTTCGAGCGCGACGAGTTCGAGGTAGGCGGCGATGCCGTGCAGGTACTCGACGCGCGCCTCCTTGGCCTCGCCGGCCACGATGGCGTCGGGGACGAACCAGAGCAGCGCGGCCAGCAGCGGTCCGGCCAGCAGCGGCAGGGCGAAGGGAAGTCGGACGTCCACGACGGCGAACACCGCCGCCAGGTAGGCGGGCAGCATCAGGCCGATCACGGCGAACAGCAGCTTGTGCGCCATGAAGCGGGCCGGGGTGCGGCCGATCAGGGCGAGTTCGCGGTGCGGGACGCGCACCCCGCGCACGGCGACGGAGCGCTCGCCGATCCGGTCGTACCAGCGCGGGCGCTCGTCCGGGTCCTCGGGGCGGTCTGCGGGGGCACGGTGCAGCCGGTCCAGGGCCTGGCGCAAGTCCGGTGGCGCCGGGCGCAGTTCGGCGATCAGCAGCGCGACGCCGCCGGCCGCGGCGGCGCCGGCCAGGACGGACCACGGCGAGATCATCGGGCCTCCCCGAGCAGTTCCGCCGCCTCGCCGGCGCCTCGGGCGTCCTGGGCGGGCGCGCCTCGGCGGCGGCCGGTGCGGCTGCGCCGGTCGGCCACCAGCAGCCGGGGCACCGGCGGGTGGGAGGCGAGCGCGCGCATCCACGCGATGATCGCGACGAACAGCGCGGCGACGACGGCGAGCACGACCTGCCCGACGAGGGTGGTGTAGGGGCGGGTGTATTCGGAGTTGAAGGCGCCGACCACTATCACCAGCGTGATGATGCCGACCAGCCAGCGGATCGTGGTGCGGTGCTTGGAGCGGTCGGCCTCGATGGCGCGGCGCTGGCGCACCTCCTCGCGCACCGAGTCGGCCATGTCGGCGAGCGCGCGGGCGAGGCCGGGGCCGCTGTCGCCGGCCCGCAGGAGGAGCGCGGCGAGCACCTTGTCGGCGGTCGCGTCGGCGAGGCTGTCGGCGAAGGCGCGCAGGGCCTCCTCGGGCCGCCAGCGGGCCTGGAGGCGGGCGGCGAGCTCGCCGATCTCCTCCTCCAGGGCGGCGGGGGCGGTGCGGCGGCTGGTGACGATGGCCTGGTTGAGACCGACGCCGAGCAGCAGCACGTCGGCGATGCGCTGGGTCCACTCGGAGAGCGCTTCGAGGCGTTCGATCCGGTGGGTGTCGGAGCGGGTGGTGTCGAACAGCCAGGGCAGGCCGAACACGGCGAGCGGCACCAGCAGGGCGGTCAGCGGGATGCCGGTGAACAGCCAGCCGAGCGCGGCGCCGATCAGCGCGAGCGGCAGCTGGATCCGGCGCAGGCGCACCATCCGGGCGGGGGCGGTTCCGGGGGCGCCGTACCAGAGCGTGTGGGCCCGGGTGGCGAGCGGGTTCTCCCGTTCGTCGCCGCCGTCCGCTTCCGGCACCGGTTCGCTGCCGCGGGCCCACGCCACCAGGGCGACGACGCCGCCGGTGACCAGCAGCCCGCACAGCACGAAGAGCAGCATCATCGGGCGCCACCGCCGATCCGCAGCTGGAGCTGGGAGGTCCAGCTCCCGTACCGGGAGCCGAGGAGCGAGGCGTCGAAGCCGGCCCGGCGCAGGTCGTCCAGGCACTGCGGCGGGGTGTGCGGGACGGCGCGCGGCTCGCCGAGCTCGGGGCGCGGGCCGAACACGGTGTTCAGCGCGGGCCGGCCGCTCTCGCCGAGGCCGGTGACCTCCAGGACGTGCGAGACGAAGCGGTGCCGGCGCCCGCCGACGGCCGTCTCGTCGACCATCGCGACGTGCACGATCAGGTCCAGCGCGTTGGCGGTGAGGCGGTAGGCGAGGCCGTCGGTCATGTGCGAGCCGTACTCCAGGCAGAGTTCGGCGATGCGGTCGACGACCATGTGCGGGCCGCGGGCGTGCAGCGTGCACATCGAGCCGCCCTCGCCGTTGGTCATGACGCGCAGCATCGGCACCACCTCGCCGGAGCGGACCTCGCCGACGATGATCCGCGAGAGCGTCATCCGCAGCGCGGCCGGGATGAGGTCGCCGATCGTCAGCTCACCTGCCAGGCGGCCCTCGACGCGTTCGCCGTTGCCCTCGCGGGCCTCCATCGGGACGACCTGGCGCAGGTGGCCGAGGGTGTGCAGCCAGAGCTCGAACTCCGACTCCAGGGTGCCGATCCGCTCGTCCGGCGGGATCTCGGCGGCCATGGCGCGCAGCAGACTGGTCTTGCCGACGCCCTGGGTTCCGGTGATCATCACGTTCTTCCGGGCCCGGATGGCGGCGGCCAGGAATGCGGCCAAGGTGCTGTCCAGGGTACCGAGTTGGACCATTTCGGGGAGCGTCGCGGAGGCCACCCGGTGGCGCCGGATCGCGACGTACGGGCGGGGCGTGACCTCGGTGAGCGCCTGGAGGCGCATGCCGCCCTCCAGGCGCAGGGCGAGGGTGGGGCTGGCGGTGGAGAGGCTGCGCTCGCCGCCGCCGTGCTGACGGGCCAGGTCCTGGAGCAGCTCGACGAGTTCGGCGTCGCTGTCGGCCACCGGCGGCACCTGGCGCAGCGGCTGGTGCACGCGTGAGACCCAGACGTCGTCGCAGCCGTTGATCAGGATGTTCTCGATCTCCGGATCGTCCAGGTAGGGCTGGAGCCGTCCGGCGCGGAACAGCAGGTCGAACACGGCCTCGGCGAGCGCGCGGTCCTGCTCCCGGGTGGGCGGGATGCCGTGGGTCTGCGCGTAGGCGTCCGACCAGCGCGCGACGGCCTCCTCGATCAGCGCCCGGCCGCGCTGGCGGCGGGTGGCGCGGTCCGGCTCGGCGCCGGTGCCGGAGGTCAACCGGGCGATCTGCTGGTGCAGTTCGGCCGCTACCTGGCGCTTGAGCTCGCGCGCGACCTGCGGGTCGACGGCCGGCCGGGTCGCGGCGCCGCGCAGGTCGAGCGAGGGCAGCTGGGACGGGACGGCGGTGGGGCCGGCCGGCGCCGCCGCGTACGCCGACCGCTGTGCGTACGGCGGCTGTTGCGCGTGCTGCTGCTGTTGCGCGTGCTGCTGCGGCTGTTCGGCGTGCTGCTGCGGCAACCGGCCGGGCGCCGGCTGGGACACGGGCTGGGACGCCGGCTGCGGATGGACCGGCCCGGTCGTGGGCAGCGGGCCCGACCACGGGAGCGCGGCCGGATCGGCGGACGGGCGCTGGTGCAGGGGGCTACCGCGCACGGAGCACCTCCCCGGGGCCGTGGGGCCGGCCGTTCACCGGGGGCTGCTGCTCCTGGTGCGGGTCCGGCTCCTGGACGTGCTGCTCTGGGACCTGCTGCTGCGGGTGGGACTGCTGCTGGGCGTAAGGCCGTTGCGGCTGTCGCCCGTGGGCCTGCTGCCCGTGGGCCTGTTCTCCGTACGCCTGCTGCCCGTGGGCCTGTTCTCCGTACGCCTGCTGCCCGTACACCTGCTGCCCGTGGGCCTGCGGGGCGTACGGCGACGGGACCTGCCCCTGCGGGGCGTACGCCTGCGGCCCCTGCCCGGGGAACGGCGCGGGTGCGGCCGGCTGCGGCGCGAGCCCGGCCAGCGGCGCCACCGGGCCGGTGACGATCACCGGCGCGACCGGCTGCGGCTGGGGCTGCGCCTGGAACTGCGCCTGGGCTCGCGGCTGTGCCTGCGACCGCACCTGGCCGGACGACGGCATGGGAGACTGCAACCTCGCCTGAGCGTAGGGAAGTTGATCCGCCTCCACCCCCGAGGGCGCCGCCACGCCAGCCCCGGCGGGCACGCCGACCGGCGCCCCCGGCTGCGCGATCTGCGCGGGCGGCGCGGGGACGGGCCCCGCCGTCGACGCCACCGCCGCGACCGACGCCACCGGCACGTGCGCCACCGCCTGCCCGGGCGCCAGCCGCTGCCGCCGACGGCGCACCGCGAGCTGCACCTCGTCCGCCGCCGACCGCGCAGTGCGCATCAGCTCCGACCGGATGAACCGACGGTCCGTGATGTCCCCGCCGTCGGAGAGCACCCGCGCGGTGCGCACCGCGTGCGGCAGCAGCCCGAGCACCGGCAGGCCGAACTCGCGCGACACCTCCGCCCCCGAGTACGGCCCCTCCGCGACGAGCAGCAGCCCCAGCGCGTCCGCTCCGGTGCCGGCCGTCGCCAGGTCCTCGGCGAGCGCTGCCAGCCGGGGCCGGGCCGCGCTCAGCCCGCGCAGGGTCGTCCGCACGGTGGCCGCGACGACGTCCGCCCGGCGGGCGAGGACGGCACTCGCGCCGGTGGCACCGGAGCGGCCGAGGTCCACGATGACGTCGTAGCCCTGCTGTTCGAGCCCGTGCAGCACGTCGGCGAGCGGCTCCCAGGTGTAGGCGAGGCCGGGTGCCTGGCTCGGGTCGGTGAGACCGGGCAGCAGGAGGCGCTCGGCGGTGCCGTCCGGCGAGAGGTCGACGAGCTGCTCCCAGAGCGTCTGGGCGAGCAGGCCGCGCCGGTCGGCGACGGCCAGGTTGCGCAGTCCGTACACCGCTTCGACGCGCCCTTCCAGGGCGCCCGCGAGCACGGCGCCGCCGTCCGGGTCGGCCTCGACGAGGACGATCCGGCGGCCGGGCTCCAGCGGCCAGGCGAGCAGCAGGGCCAGTGCGGACGTGGTCGCACCGGGTGCGCCGGGGCCGCCGGCCAGCGCGATCACCGCCATCAGGCCCCACCCGCCCCTGCGCTGCGGCTCGCGCCGGCCGACGGGCTGCCCGCGGGCGGCGCCCCGGCGGCGGAGGTCCCGGGGACGGGAGTGCCCGGCGCCGGTGTCCCCGTGGCCGGGGACGCGGGAGCCGCGGGAGCGGGAGCCGAGGGAGCCGGGGTGGACGCCCCGGCGGCCGGCGGCGCGTCCCCGGCGGCGGCGCGCGGCGCGAGCAGCACCTGGATCCGTCCGCTCGCGACCCACTGGGCCAGCCGGGGGCCGTCCGCCGTGCCGATCGCCACGTCGGTCACGACGCTGCCGTCGGTGTCCGGGCGCCCGACCGTGATGACGGTCGCGGTCAACGAGTCCGCCCGGCCGTTGTCGGGGGTGTAGACGATCACGACCTGCACGCCCGGCTGGAGTCGGGAGGCGGGCAGTTGGCTGCGGTGGGCCGCCACGCCGACGATGATCTGCCCGGGCTGCACGGCCAGCGACTGGGCGAGGTCGCCCTTGGTCAGCATCGCACCGCGCTTGAGGTCGGTGGCGGCCCGCAGGCCGACCGCGCCCGACCGGTCCTGCGCGGACACCGGGCGCAGCGCCGGGTCGGAGGCGATCCGCGCGACCACGAGGTCGTCGTCGGTGATCACCTGCCCGTACGGGACGTCCCGGGCGAGCGCCAGCACGGCGACCCGCTGCCCGGTGCTGTTGTAGAGGACGGCGCCGCCGAGCCCGCCGGCGGCGATCAGCGCGATCGACATGGCGAGCACGGCCGGACGGCGGCGCCGGGCCCGCAGGGTGCGGGCGGGAGCGTGCGGCGCGGCGCGGCCCTTGCCGCCCTTGCCCTTGCCGCCCCTGCCCGTGCCGCCGCCCTGACCCTGCGGCTGTTCGGGCACGGCCACGGACACCCCGGCGCCTGCGGGTGTGCCGGGTGCCGGCGTCGCGTACGTACGGTTCTCCACCGGGTTCCGGCCTTTCGCGTGTCGTCGTGCTCGTCGGTCGTGCGTCGGTCGTGCGTCGGTCGTCGGCCGGGCCGGTCAGTTGAGGACCTGCACCTCGGCGACCTTGAGCTGGAAGGTGGCGGTCTGCGGCATGGGGATCTCGAAGTTCTTGGTGTTCAGACCGGTGACGGAGACCGCGCCCACCCAGTTCGCCGTGGCGGACACGGTGAACGCGCCGCCGGGCTCGCCGGCCGAGCCGGTCGCGAACTCGTAGCCGCAGTCGGGGGACTTGGCGCCGCCGTAGCTCGGGTCGTACGGCGTCCCCGGCTTGTCGCAGGTCACCGAGAGCTTGTCGCCGAAGTTCCAGACCACGTTCTGCAGCCGCGGGGTGACCGTGACGGTGACGCCGCGGAGCGTCAGGGAGACGGGCTGCGGCGCCTGGTAGCCGTTCACCCAGAGCCAGACCGGCGACTTCACCACGGCCGTGCCGAGCGGCCTGGCGGTGGGCGCGGGGGCCGGGAAGGCCATCTTGTCCTTGAGGATCTGCAGGGCGAGCGCCCGCGGGTCCGGCGGCGGCGCGGCGGGCGCGGCGGCGCTGAACTGGATCTTGCCCGGGGAGAACCCTCCCCCGGCCTGCGGGCACGATGGCAGGTACAGCGAGCCCTCCGACGGCTTGTGCCCCTCCCACTCGGGGGCGTCGGCAGGCTTGTCGACGGTGGTGTAGTAGCAGCCGTCGCTGTTGTTGAACCAGCCCATCTCGGGGTCGTGGCAGGGCCATTCCTGCCCGTGGTAACTGCAGAGCAGCGGACCGTCGCTGCTGCTTCCGCCCCCGCCGCCACCGCCTCCGCCCCCACCGCCGGTGGACGTTCCTCCCCCACCGTGGACGTCGCCGCAGATCACGTTCGGGGCGCATTGCTGCGCGCCGCCGCCCGGTGTCTCGTCCGCGATCGCCGGAACGGCCGCCGACATCAGCAGCAGGGCCGCCGACACCGGCACGAGGGCCGCGCGGCGCCGAGCGGTATTCCTGGTGTTCAGCATGTCCGGTCCGCCTCCCGCTTGAAGTCGTAGATCAGCCAGCGTGCTTGGAACCAGCGCAGGGACGCCGTCGCCACGTACCGGTCGACCCGCCCCACCGGTTCGCGCGCGGCCTTCGTGGCGGCGTCGACCCGGTGCCAGTCGGACAGGTCGAGGCAGTCCTCGATCACGGCTGTGTGCGGATCGGCATTCAGGTCGACCGCCGTCACGACGGCGGAATTGCGCGGCGCTCCGGTCATGACCATTTTGGCGTCGTGGAGTTGGCGCAGTCCGACGAGCGTATCGGCGAGCGCCCGGCCGGAGGAGTACGCCTCCAGAGCGATTCCGTCCGAATCCGTTCGGCCGAATGCCTCGGTCTGGGCCCGCCACCAGTCCTGATAGGTGCTCATGGCCAGTCGCCCGGCGGAACCCTCCGGACCGGTGGTCGGCGCGATCGTGGCGTTTACGGAACCACCCGAAGGAGTTAGCGGGTTCACTTGCGCGACGCTCGGCGCACCCGTCCCGAGACGATCGACGGAACCGCCCGACCCGCCGCCCGCGCACGCGCCCAGCAGCATCGCCAGAACCACCCCGCCGACCCCAACCGCCCCAGGGCGCAACACATTTCCGCGCTGCCGCATCGCCCCACCTCATCGCGACCGAACCCGACCGAAGTCCGTGGCCGCCGGAAGAATTCCGCCGTCCCACCGATGTTTCCGCGGGGCATCGATTCTTCGCCAACCCACCCCATCACGGCAACACCTCGGGCCCCCTGACCTTACGCGGAAGGCGGATCCGTCGGGGCACTTTCGCGCCACAGGACGGCCAACAGTTCTTCGGAAAGCGACAATCCGGCCAATGCGCCCCGCACCGCCGCCCGATTGCGCATCAAGAGGCGCCCGCCCTGCGGCGGAACGAGCAGGCGCGCGCCCGGCGCACCCGAACTTCCGGCCGGTTCCGCGCCGTCCACGACCGCGGCGACGGCGGGCTGGAGGTCCAGCGGCCCCACGGCGGCCGGCGCCCCCGGCAGGCCCTGGCGCAGCACGGTGGTGAGGGCGTGGCTGAACGATCCGTCACCGCCCGGCAGGACGGCGTCCCGGCCGCGTCTACCGGGGACGTAACGGCCGATCCGGCCCCAGAGCGGGACGCGCGAGTAGCTCAGCAGTTCGCCCGCGCCCTCCTGGCCGGAACGGGTGTCGGCACCGCGTTCGAACGCCGCCCAGGTGTCCCGGTCGGCGACGGCGTCGACGAGCAGCAGCGCCTCCTCCTGGTCGCCGTGCACCATGGCGCTGACCACCCAGTCCCAGGCGAGGCCGCGCCGGTAGGCGTTGTCGGCGGTGCTGCCGGCCGTGACCAGGGCGATCCGGCGCCCGCGCGGGTCGGCGACCAACTGGCCGAGCAGGCAGACCACCAGCCAGCGGCCGGGGTGCTGGGCGGCCGAACGGACGGCGGTGAGCATCGCGTTGGCGTCCGCGTCCGGCGCGACGGCGGTGACCCGACAGCCCCCCGCGCCGGCGTCGAAGCACATCCCGGGCAGTTCCCCGGCGAGCAGGCGGGCACCGTCCGGCGCGTGCGCCGACCCGCCGAAAGCCCTGTCGGGGCCGCCGTCCGCCCCGATCACCACCAGATCGACCCCACCGGCCATCAGCACGCCCCCTCCTCGCCGGCCCCGGCGCACCCGGGGCCGCCCGCCGGGCAGGCTACCGCCCCCGACCGCCGCCGACGGGGCTCCCGGCCCCTTCGCTCCGGGACCATGGGCCCTATCGGCCCGCGCGGCGACCGGAGGACGATCGGACGCATGGAGCCCGACGACCGTGTGGAGACCCTCAGCGAGGCCGAGTGCCTGCGGCTGCTCAGCACCGTGCCCGTCGGGCGCGTGGTGTACACCGAGCACGCGCTGCCCGCCGTCCTGCCGGTCTCCTTCGAGGTCGTGGACGGGCGGTTGCTGCTCGCCGTGCGCCGGGGGAGTGCGACCGCGCGCGGGCTCGACGGCACCGTGGTGGCGTTCCAGGCGGACCTCCTGGACCCGGTCACCCGCACCGGGTGGAGCGTGCTGGTGCACGGGCGGGCCGACGCGGTCGGCGACCCCGAGCAGGTGCGGCGGGCGCTGCGCTCCGGGCTGCGCCCGTGGGTGGGGGATCCGGAACCGATGTACTTCGCGCTGGTGCCGGAGTTGGTGAGCGGGCGCCGGCTGCTCCCGGCCGGACACGGCGTGCTCTGGTCCTGAGGAGTGCTGCGGCTCCAAGGCGCTGAGCTGCGGGTTCCGTGTCCGCCCCGGATGAGGTGCGGGGCCCGCTCCTGACAGGTACCCGGGAGTAGGCATACCCTGCCGACGTCCTGATCACCGGGCTGCGGCCCGTCCCCCTCCAGGAGCGACCGTGACGAGCTTCGCCTCCCTCGCCGACCTCACCGCCGCCGTCGGCACCGAGCTGGGCACCAGCCAGTGGCACACGATCGAGCAGCGGCAGATCGACCTGTTCGCCGAGGCGACCGGCGACCACCAGTGGATCCACGTCGACCCGCAGCGGGCCAAGGAGAGCAGGTTCGGCTCGACGATCGCGCACGGGTACCTGACGCAGTCGATGATCCCGGTGCTCGCCAAGGAGTGCTACAGCGTCGAGGGGGTGCGGATGGCGCTCAACTACGGATCGGAGAAGGTGCGCTTCCCGGCGCCCGTGCCGGTGGGCACCGCGATCCGGGCCACCGCCGAGCTCGTCTCGGCCACCGAGGTGCCGGGCGGGGTCCAGGCGGTCGTGCGCTTCACGATCACCAGTGCGGAGAGCGCCAAGCCGCACTGCGTCGCCGAGACGATCACCCGCTTCTACGCCTGACCACGCGCGCCGGTGCGGGGCGGCCCTGACCGGCCGGCCCGTACCGGTGGTCCGCGTCCGGGGCCCGTACCCGCACCCGGGACCACCCGTACTGCTGGGCCGCGTCCGGGGCCCGTACTCCGATTGGCCCGCACGGACGTCTCCACCAGGTCCGGACGGCTCACGAGGCGTAATCTCCGACGAGATGGTTGTCGCACCGCATGGGGGCCGCGCCCGGCCCGCCCCGTGGTGCGCCCCCCGGCATGCCCGGTAGCCGTGACCGTCCCTGGAGGAGCCGTGCCCCGCCCTGCCCCGTGGTTCTCCCGCCTCGCCGGTCTGACCTCCCAGCTCGTTCCTCCGCCCACGCACCCGGCCCGCGGCCCGGGATCCAGCTCGGGCCCCGGCCTCGCCGGACTGTCCCGCGCGGCCTGGCACCGCGTGCGGACCGAGGCCTTCGGGGCCGACCCGCGCGGCGAACGGCTGGCCCGCATCCACCGCTCCCCGCAGTTCGCCGACGGCTCCTTCCGCAACCCGCTGCCCACTCGCCGACTGGTGTACGAGCGCACCCCGCTGGAGATCACCCTCGCCCAGTTGTCGGGCGACAAGACCCGCCGGGCGCCGGCCGCCGCCGTGCCGGTGCACCGGCTCCTGCCCTCCGACCTCGCCGAGCCGCCGGAGTCCGGGCTGCGGCTCACCTGGCTCGGGCACGCGACCGTCCTCGCCGAGATCGGCGGACGCCGGGTACTGCTCGACCCGGTGTGGGGCGAGCGCTGCTCCCCGTTCGCCTGGACGGGCCCCAAGCGGCTGCACCCGGTGCCGCTGCCGCTCGCCGAACTCGGACCGGTGGACGTGGTCGTCGTCTCGCACGACCACTACGACCACCTCGACATGGCGACCGTCCGCGCGCTCAACGGGACGGGCGCGGTGTTCGCGGTGCCGCTCGGGGTCGGCGCGCACCTGGAGCACTGGGGGGTGCCGGCCGCGCGGATCGTCGAGCTGGACTGGTGGGAGTCGGCCGAGGTCGCCGGGCTGACCCTGACGGCCACGCCCGCCCGGCACTACTGCAGCCGGGGACCGCGCACGAGCGCGCTGTTCCTGTGGGCGTCCTGGGTGGTGGCCGGCGGCGGGCACCGGGTCTTCCACAGCGGGGACACCGGCTACTTCCCCGGCTTCGCCGAGATCGGGCGTCGACTCGGGCCGTTCGACGCGACGATGATGCAGGTCGGAGCGTACAGCGACTTCTGGCCGGAGGTCCACATGACGCCCGAGGAGGGCGTACGGGCGCACCTGGACCTGGGCGGCGAACTGCTGCTGCCGATCCACTGGTGCACCTTCAACCTCGCGCTGCACCCGTGGGAGGAACCGGCCGAGCGAGTGGTCACGGCCGCCCACGCGCTCGGCGCCCACCTCGCCGTACCCCGCCCGGGCAAGCCGTTCGAACCGGTGAACCCCCCGGCCCTACGGCTGTGGTGGCGGGCGGTCGCGGCGGCGGCGCGCGGGAGCGTCGACCCGGTGGTGGTGCGGGAGACGGGTTTCAGCGAACAGATTTCAAAATCTGTTCGCTGAAATCTGTTATCTGTCATCTGCCTCCTGTCATCTGTCGCCCGTCGCCGCCCACCGACGTCCGCCCGCCGCCTTGCGCCCTACGCCCTACGCCCTACGCTCCCAGGACGTCCCGCAGCGCCCGGGCCTCCTTCACGACCCGGCCCGAGCCGCCCTTCGCCGCCGCGCCCGTCACCTCGGCGATCGCACCGCGCGCCCCCGTCCGGCGGGCGCAGTCGGCGGCCAGCGCGACGAGGTCGCCGAGGCCGCGCACGCCCTGGTCCCCCGCCAGCAGGACGGGCAGCGCGGCACCGAGCACCGACCACACCGTCGCGTACGCCCCCGTCCCGGCCGCGAGGCCCAGCGCCGAGGCGAGCCGGGTGAGCTTCACCGCACCGCACTCGACCAGCGCGCCCAGCTCCCGCCCGAGGAGCGCGCCGTCGAGGTCGCCGCGGGCGGCCAGTACGAGCAGCGCGTCGACGGCCGCCGTCCGGTCCTCCGCGTGCCGGGCACCGAGCCCGTACCCGAGGACCAGGTGCAGCGCGAGCCCCGCCCGCCCGCCTGCCTCGGCGAGCACGGGCAGCACCGGCCCGGCCCCGCGCTCGTCGAGGTCGGCCGCCGCGGCGAACCAGTCGAGCCAGCGGGCGGCCAGCTCCTCGCGGTGCCACGGCAGCATCGCCGCCCAGTGCGCCGTCGGCGTCCACAGCCACTGCCGCTGCGCCCGGACCCGCGCCACGCTCGGCTCGGTGCCGTCCAGCAGCGCCCGGAAGTCGCCCGCGAGCCGCTCGCCCGCCGGCCCCTCGGGCCCGGCGCCGAGGCCCGGCTGGGCGACGGCGACCCGGTGCAGGTCCTCCCACCAGCGCTCGCCGTAGAAGTGCGAGCTCCGCGCGCCCCGGCCGGGTGCGAAGACCACCCGCTCCGACGGCTGGGCGGGCAGGCCGCCGCCGCGCAGCCACTGCGCCACCCACCGCCCGGCGGGCGTGGGCACCGCCTCCGCCGCGCGGAGCACGCCGGTATCGGCCGGCCCGACCCGCAGCAGCGCCGAGCACAGGTCCGCCTGGCCCGGCGTGACGCCCGCCGCCGCGTACCCGGCCAGCCGCTCGACCAGCGCCGCCGCGTCCAGCGCGCCGGTCGCGTCGGTGGGCGTGGCCAGCAGGTACGGCGGCCGGTTCGCGGTCACCTGCCACGCCGCCTCCTCCAGCCGGGCGGCGAGCACCCGGCCGTACGGCGTCGTGTGGTCGCCGCGCAGCGGGGAGCGGCCCTTGCCGCCGAGGAACTCCCAGAGCCGGTGCGGCGGCGTCCGGCCGGCCGCCGCCGTCGCCACGTGGAGGACGCCCTCAGGACCGCAGTCCTGCCAGCGCCCGACGCCGTTCCACTCGTGCACCCGCAGGACCGGCCCCAGCGCCTCGACGAGCGCGGCCCGGTCCTCGCAGGCGTGCCGCACGAGCCCGTCCAGGACGCGCTCGAACACCGCGACCTCCGGCGCCGAGGACGCGAGCAGCGCCGACAGCTCCTCCGCGACCTCCGCCGCCGAGGCGATCGGCGCCCCGAGCGGCAGCGGCTCGGGAACGGGCGGCAGCAGCTCGTTCCACCCGGTGTCCGGGTCGTCCCCGCCGACCGGCGCACCGAACAGCTCACCCGCCCGCGGATGATGGACGGGGTTCAGCCCCTCTGCGGCGAAGAGGAGTTCGGGCAGCACCGCGCTCCCGGCCGCCTTGAGGTGACGGGCCACCACGTTCAACGCCCGCTCCTGGACGCCCGCGTCCGGGTGCCCGAACGCCCCGGACGCGGCGAGCACCACCGCGCCCGCACGCTCCGGCGAGCGCCGGGCCGCCTTGTCCAGCCACCCCAACTGCGCGCGCACCAGCTTCTTCTCCGCCCGGAACAGCACCACCGCCGAGGCCTCGCCCAGCAGTTCGGGCTCCACCAACCCGGCCTCGTCCAGCCCGGCCAGCACCTCCTGCGCGTACCCGGCGATGACCGCCAGACCGTCCAGCATCGCCACCAAGTCCCGTGCCCGCCCGGCGAACTCCTCACGCGTGGGCGCGAGGGCGCGCAACACGTCCAGGAAGACGCGCTGGTCGGGGAGTCTCCCGCCGCGCAGCAGCCGGGCCAGGCAGCGGTCGAGCACCTCGCCGCGCTCCAGCGTTCCGGACGTCGCGAGCTCCGCGACGGCCTCGGCGAACACGTCCCCGGGCCGGGGGCTGAGCCGCCAGGACAACAGCCCTCCGACGTCATCGAGTTCGAAGACCCTCGGCATCAGCACGGGGGTGAAGGCGTCGGCGCGCAGCTCATCCGCGAGCGTCGGACGCGGGCCGGTGGCGCCGACGATCTTGCCGTCCACCCACTGCCGGACGAACGGCTCGCTCTGCGGCACCGCGCACCCGGTGCGCCGCACCACGGCCTCGACCACCGGATGGAGCGACCAGCCCCAGCCCGGCGCAGCCCGCTCGGCGAGCCGCGCGGCCACCTCGACCTGCCACTCCACCGGCTGCGCCTCGACGACCACGGCCAGCTCCCGGGGCAGCGTGCCGCTGCGCCCGCCGAAATCCCGCCCGCCGATCCAGGTGGCCGCACCGGCCGGGCCCGCGTGGCAGCCGGCCCCGGCGACCAGCAGGGCAGCGGCCCGCGCGTTCGCGAGGTTCGACCACTCGCCGCGGATCTCCCGGCGCTGCTCCTTCAGCCCGGGCACGCAGGCCCGCCGCTGCGCCGGGTCAAGCGCGGCGAGCAGTCCGGGCACCGCCTTCACCGACCCGCTCCGGACGGCCGCCAGCAGCTCGCCCACGCCGTCCGCCGCGTTCGCTGCGTCCACCACGTCCGCCGCGCCCGCCGCGCCCGCCACCGATGCCACCGCGTTCACGCCCCGGCCTCCTTGCCGTCCCGTACGATCCCCACCGCGAGCGCGTGCTTGCACGGCCCGCGCCCGCCGCGGTACTTGGCCCACCACAGGCAGGTGCAGCTCACCCGGCCCGCCTCGTCCGTCCGCACCCGCTGGACGTGGTCGTCCACCGTGACGACGGCCGTCGCACCGCCCTCCTCCAGCCGCACCGCGCCCGCCGCGACGAGCGCCCGCGCGGCCCGCAGCCGCGGGTTCGCCGCCTCGGCCCGCCCGGCGTCGTACGGGAGCTGCCGGTGGAAGTGGGCGGCCTCGGCGGTGTCGTAGCCGATCTGCCCGGCGGTGCCGAGCCTGGTGAGCGCGGCCCGCACCCGCTCCGGGGTGAGCCCGGACTGCTCGGCCAGGTCGGCGACCTCGATCCGCGGCTCCCACGCGAGCAGGACGGAGACGAGCTCGGCGTCCCGCTCGACGGTGCCGGCGGCCAGGGCCCCGAGCACACCACCCTCGCCGGAGAAACCGCGCGAGGCGTCCGGGGAGAGCGTCAGCGTCAGCCGCATGCCCGGCAGCACGACCTCCCACGCGGAGGCCGCCGGGCCGGCCGGGGCCGCACCGGCCGCCGGCCCGTACACCCGCAGCGCGAGCGCGTGCCGCAGCACCCGCTGGAGCGCGACCAGCCGCTCGGGGCCGGGCAGGCAGACCGCGCCGGGCACCGGACGGGTGGTCGGCCGCAGGGTGCGCCCGGCCGGCACGACCCACCCGACGCCGCTGCGCCCGCCGCTGCGCCCTCCGCGCGGCAGCGAGCGCAGGAAGCGGACCGCCTCCGCCGCGGGCAGCTCGGCCCGCAGGTCGAAGCCGGCGGCGATGACCTGCGT
The DNA here is from genome assembly GCF_040650235.1 of Kitasatospora sp. NPDC048722. Lineage (NCBI taxonomy): Bacteria > Bacillati > Actinomycetota > Actinomycetes > Kitasatosporales > Streptomycetaceae > Kitasatospora > Kitasatospora sp. NPDC048722. Next base: position 331,955 of record NZ_JBEZGX010000001.1, on the reverse strand, counting down.
CTCGGCGAAGCCGCGCAGCCAGCGCTCGGGCAGCGGCACCTTCTTCTCCACCACCGGCCCGTCGAAGGTGGTGACCTCCAGCGCGTCCGGCCCGACCGCGAGGTGCAGCGGCTCGGCCGGGCCTATCCGCGTGAGGGCCTCGCGCAGCGGGTTGTTGACGTCCACGTTGGTGGTGCCGTGGCCGATGTCGTCGCCGTCGAGTCCGGCCTCCAGCACGTCGAGCCGGGCGTAGACGCCGCAGCAGCCGGAGAAGGACTCGAAGCGCAGCCGGTCCCCGTTGGCGGTGACCACCGGGTCGAGCGAGGCGCGCAGCTGCGGCTGGTAGTAACGCGCGGCGGCGACGTCCGCGACCGCGAGCAGCGCGGCGGCGGCCGGCGCCGGGTCGGCGAGGAAGCCCGCGAAGAACCGCGGGTTGGCCGCCGCGCCGAGCGGCGTGGCCCCGCCCGAGGTGGCCAGGTCGAGCCGCCGACCGGCACCCGCGGCGTCCGGATCGAGGACGGCGGAGGGTCGCAGATAGGCGTACGCGTGTGCGGATTGCGTCATGCCGAGCACGCTAGGTGAGGGCACTGACAATTCCTCACCCACATCCTCGACTGAAACAGGTTCTACATCTGTTTCGCCCCCTTGAGGGTTACCCACGTCACACCGCCACCGGTTGGCATCTGCCACTATGGGCCCGTGACCGACCTGACCGAACAGGCGAGACGAGCCGACGCCCCGGCCGGCTCCTTCGCCACGCTGCTGAAGATCGAGCGGCTGGACGAGAACACGTTCCGGGGCCGCTGCCACGCCGGGGCGCCGATGCGCGCGTTCGGCGGACAGGTCGCCGCGCAGGCGCTGACCGCCGCCGGGCGCACCTGCGACGGCGAACGCGCGGTGCACTCGCTGCACAGCTACTTCCTGCTGCCCGGCGACCCGACCGAGCCGATCGACTACGAGGTCGACCGGGTCCGCGACGGCATGTCCTACACCACCCGCCGCGTCACGGCGGTGCAGAACGGGAACGCGATCTTCACGCTCTCCGCGTCCTTCAAGCGCCCCGAGCCGGCCGCCGACCGCCACCGCCCGGCGCCCCCCGTGCCCGGCCCCGACGGTCTGCCGGACGCGTTCTCGCTCTGGGAGCCGGCCGCCCGCGAGGCCCTCGCCCGCACCGAGGGCTTCCGCGAGCTCGAACTGCGCTTCGTCCCGGACGACGCGCCCGGCCTGCCGGAGGCCGTCCCGGGGATGCCGCAGCAGTTCGTCTGGCTGCGCACCGGCTCCCCACTGCCGGACGGCGACCCGCTCCTGCACACGTGCGCGCTCACCTACCTGTCCGACCTCACCCTCGCGTCCACCGCCGGACTGCACGTGCAGCCGAACTTCTTCCGGCGCATCGAGCCGCCCCGGCTGCTGATGGCCTCGCTGGACCACGCGATGTGGTTCCACCGCCCGTTCCGGGCCGACGAGTGGCTGCTGTTCGCCCAGCGCAGCCCGTCCTCCTCGGACGGCCGGGGGCTGTCGCTCGGCGAGTTCTACGACCGGGACGGGCGGCTCGTCGCCTCGGCCGTGCAGGAGGCGCTGATCCGGGAACGGCGCTGAGCCGGGCCCTGCCCGGCGACCGGCACCGCCCTGCTCACCGCCGTCCCGGGCCTCCCCGGCACGGCGGTGACCGCCCGGCGAACGGAAGGGGGCCGGTCGGCGTCATACTCCTGAGCGGCCCCGGCCCGTATCATGGTGCGGGTGACCAAGGTTGACCTGTCACCACGGCCGGTGGAGACGATGTCTCCGCGTCAGCTCGAACGCCGCGAAAGCCTGATCGCGGCGGCGCTCGCCCTGGTGAACGAGATCGGCGTCGAGCGACTGCAGATGAAGCAGGTCTGCGAGCGGTCCGGAGTCGCCCTGGGGACGGCGTACCGCTACTTCTCCTCCAAGGACCACCTCCTGGCGGCGGCGATCGCCGAGTGGCACCGCCTGCTGCTGGCCGACCTGGTGGCCGAGCTTCGCGGGCCACGCGCCGGACTGGGTGCCACGGACCGGGCGGTGCGGTTCGTCCGCGGCGGAATGCGCGCCTACCAGCGCCAGCCCGAGCTGGCACGGCTGCGGGTGGCCGTCGCCGCGTCCACCGACCCCTTCGCCAGCGAGGCACTGCAGGGCATGGCCCGGGCCGACAGCGCCGCGCTCCAGGCGCTGATGGGCGAGGTGCCCGGCGCCGCGAGCGACCTCGTGCGGCACATCGTGGGCCACGCCTGGCAGGGCGAGCTGACCGCGTGGGTGACCGGCCGGACGACGCTCGGGGACGCCAGGCGGCGCCTGGAGGACGTGGTGCGGCTGGTCCTGGCCCCGTACGAAACGCCCTACCCGGCTCCCTACGAGGTCCAGACCGCGGTCCCGTCGACCGCGGTCCAGACCACCGGCGTACCGGCCGGCGCGGTCCAGACCACGCCGGTCCCGACCACCGCCTAGGCCCGGCCCCCGGCGGGCGCCGGTCCCGCGACCACCGTCACCGGGTGGGCCACCACCGCGCCGAACAGGTAGCCCTCCCGGTTGAACTCCGCCGAGCGCGGCTGCGTAGCGCCCCGGCGGTCCGTCGCTCGGGCGAGCAGCTCGTGGCGGCCGGGCCCCGTGGGGCGCCAGGCGATGCTCCAGCGCGTCCAGTCGCGGGCGCGCGGCTCGTCGTGCAGCTCGGCGCGGCGCCACGTCCGACCGCCGTCGTCGCTCACCTCCACCCGGAGCACCGCGGCCCCGCCGGACCACGAGCGGCCGTGCAGCCGGTGGGTGTGCCCGGCCGCGAGCACGGCGCCCTCGGCGAGCTCGAAGGCGCACTTCGGCACCTGCCGGGTCAGCGGGGCGCCGCCGGTCGACGGGTGGCCGCGGCCGAACATCCGGTAGAAGTCGGTGTTCCAGGGCGAGGACAGCGGCCGGTCGGCGACCTCGATCGAGCCGAGCCACTTGATCGACGCGATGCCCACCCAGCCCGGCACCACCAGGCGGGCCGGCGCGCCGTGGTCGGGCGTCAGCGGTTCGCCGTTCATCCCGTAGGCGAGCAGCACGTCGTCCAGCGCCTTGGCGAGCGGCAGCGGACGGCGCACCGGGCCGTGGTCGACGCCGTCGCGGACGTAATGCGGGTCGAGGCCGACCGGCAGCAGGTCGACCGCCCCGGGGCCCAGCCCGGCCTCGCGCAGCACGTCCGCGAGCCGGACGCCGTACCAGCTCGCGGAGCCGACGCCGCCGAGCGCCCAGGGCGTGCCCGGGACGCGCTGGTGCTGGCGGCTCGCGTAGTAGCTGCGGCCGTTCCCGGCGCACTCGATCAGGGCGCTGACCCGGGTGCGCGGCAGGGCCCGGAGGTCGTCGAGGGAGAACTCGACCGGCCGGTCGGCGGACGGGGAGCCGCGCAGACCGGTGCCGAACAGCCGCAGCCGCCACGTGCCGGGGTCGATCAACGGGGTACGGGTGTGGTTGCGGACGAAGAACCGTTCCACCGGGACGTGCCGGCCGATCGCCGCGCCGCCGTCCGCGCCGCGCAGCGCGTCCCAGCGCATCTCGGCGTTGGTGTCGTGCGGCACGAACCACGCCGCGGGCAGCGGCTTGGCGATCCCGGGCACGCGAACGAACTCCTGGACGGGCTCGTGGACGGACTCAGAGTCGGACCCAGAGTCGGACTCACGGACGGACTCGTGGGCGGATTCGCCGATGGACTCACGGACGGGCTCGCGGGCGGATTTCCGAACGGACACCTCGGCTGGTGCGTGGGCTGGCGCATGGACGTCATCGGCCATGGGCGGACTCCTTCCCTCCGGACGGAAGGCACTGTGCGCCACCGTTCCGTCACGCTCCGGATGGTACGGCCACGCCCGGCCCCCCGGTAAGACGGCCGGGGGCTTGACCTTCTCACCGGTGTGAACACCTACCGTACGGACGAGCCGAGCCCCGCACCCACCGACAGGAGCACCCGCGATGGCATCCACCCCCTTCCCCCCGCTCGCCCGGATCGTCCGCGGCACCGGCCCCGGCCTGCTGCTCGCCCACGGCGCCGGCGGCAGCGCCCGGGACAACTGGGGCCCGCTGCTGACCGACCTCGCCGCCCACCGCACCGTCGTCGCCCCCGACTACCCGGGCTCCGGCGACACCCCGTACGAGCCCGGCGAGCCCACCCTCGACGACCTCGCCGACCGGCTCGTGGCGACCGCCGACGAGGAGGGCCTCGACACCTTCGACCTGGCCGGCTACTCGCTCGGCGCCGCCGTCGCCGTCCGCGCCGCCACCCGCCACCCCGGGCGGGTCCGCTCGCTGCTGCTCCTCGCGGGCGTGGCCGGCGGCTCGGCGCGGCTGCGACTGCTGGCCGACCTCGCCATCGACCTCGCCGACCGCCCGGCCGACCTGACCCGTCTGATGCTCACCGTCGTGCTCGGCGGGACGTGGATCGACGCGCTCTCCCCCGACGACCTCGCGTTCCTGCGGGAGTCGCTCAACTCGCCCGTCCCGCCGGGCTTCCGACAGCAGTTCCGGCTGGCGGGCCGGGCCGACGTACGCGCGGAGCTCGCCGCGATAGCCGTGCCGGCCCTGGTCGTCAGCACCGCCGAGGACCAGCTCGTGCCGCCCGGCCAGCACCGCCTCCTGGCCGACGGGATCCCCGGCGCCCGCCTCGCCGAGATCCCCTGCGGCCACCTCCCCGTGGTCGAGCGGCTGCCCGAACTGCGCTCCGTGGTGCTCGACTTCCTCAAGGAGCTGGACGCCACGGCCGCCTAGCACCGTGGGCACCCCGGGGAGCAGCGGGCAACGGCGGGGAACACCGCCCGCCGACGGGACGTTCGCCCGGTCATGCGCATCGGAGAAGTCTCCCGCCTGACCGGGGTGTCCACCCGCCTGCTCCGCTACTACGAGGAGCAGGGCCTGCTCGAACCGGCCCGCTCCGCCGCCGGCTACCGCGAGTACGCCGAGGCCGACACCGTCCGGGTGCGGCAGATCCGCAGCCTGCTCGCGGCCGGCCTGTCCACCCGTGTCATCGCCGAGATCCTCCCCTGCGCCACCGGCCCGGTCCCGGCCCTGGAGGCCTGCCCGGACCTGCTCGCCACGCTGCGCGGCGAACTCGCCGACATCGACTCGCGCATCGACGAGCTGACCCGAAGCCGCCAGGCCCTCGCCCGCTACCTCACCACCGCGCACGCCCCGACGCACGAGTACGCGGCCTGACCACCGCGCACGCCCCCGCGCACCAGTACGCGGCCTGACCCTCCGCCGGCGAGCGGCGGTGACGGGACGTGAGTGCCCTCTCGCCGCCTCCCCGGCGCGCCCTCCGCGCCCGCGCGGTGCGAACCGGACATAGTGCGACATGCAGCCGAATCCCCGTCATATCGCCGCCGTCCCGGTCCGCCCCGCGAGGTACGAGAGGTAGGCCCGATGAGCACCCAGCCGCCGCAGTCCGAGCCCCGCCCCAAGGGCCCGGACGAACCCGCTGCGACCCTCCCCGTCGACCGGGTGGTGTTCGGGGTCGGCGCCGTCCTGGTCCTGGCTGTGGTCGCCTGGGGAATCTTCGCCGAGGACTCCCTCGGCCGGACCTCGAAGACGGCGCTCGACTGGGTCCTGCACACCTTCGGCTGGCTGTTCGTCGTCGCCGCCGACGTGTTCCTCGCCCTCACCGTCCTGCTGGCCTTCAGCCGCTTCGGCCGCATCAGGCTCGGCCGCGACGACGACGAGCCCGAGTTCTCCACCCTCGCGTGGGTCGCGATGATGTTCAGCGCCGGCATGGGCATCGGCCTCATGTTCTACGGCGTCGGCGAGCCGCTGCAGCTGTTCGCCGCCCCGCAGCCCGGCTCCGGCCTCGAACCGCAGAGCGCCGCCGCAGCCCAGCAGGCCATGGAGTTCTCGTTGTTCCACTGGACCCTGCACCCGTGGGCGATCTACGCCGTCGGCGGCCTCGCACTCGCCTACACCACCTTCCGCAAGCGCCGGGGCAACCGGATCTCCTCGGCCTTCGTGCCGCTGATCGGGCAGCGCGGCGCGGACGGCTGGCCGGGGAGGGCGATCGACCTGCTCGCCGTGTTCGCCACCGTCTTCGGCTCGGCGACCTGCTGCTCGCGGGCGGGCTCACCGCCCTGCAGAACGCGACGATCCTCGTCGCGCTGCCGTTCGTCGTCGTGATGCTGCTGCTCTGCGTGTCCCTGGTGAAGGAACTGCGGGAGGACCCGGCCGCCGGGCCGACCCGTTTCCACCCGGCGGCCCACGGACTGCGGGACGCGGTCCGCGTCGCGGTCGGCGAGGCCCTCGCCGACGCGGGCCACCGAGACCGCACACCACCCGTCTGACCAGCCACGACGCCCCACCCGAGCCAGGATGGGACGTATCCGCCCCAACCGACGTCCAACCCCCGTCCGGACTTAACCCGTGCGTACCGACCGTTCATCCCGCCCTGCCACCCTCCGTGACATGAACGCCCTCCCTTCGGCGACCCACCAGGAACCGCGCTTCCCGCTCCCCCAGCGCCACCGCCGCCTGCTCGCCTGCGCCGCCGTCCTCGCCTCCATCGCCCTCGGCACCTTCGGCGTCGGCGCGACCGTGGAGACCGTCCAGCACGACACGGTGACGACGACGGCCACTGCCGGCAAGTAACCGGCCGCCCCATTGGACCCACCGGCACCGCCGTCCCCCACGGGCGCGGTGCTTTTCGCATGGCCGGACCGGGTGCGCTGGCGAGACCCCCGGAGAGACGGGCCCGGGAGGAAGGGGCCGGGAGGAAGGGGCCGGGAGGGAGGGGCCGGGAGGGAGGGCCTTACTCGCCCTCGTCGCGGCGGGAGTGGCGGCCCGTGCCCGGCGAAGGGCGGAGGTCCAGCGCGGGGGCGTAGCGGGCGGCCGGGGGGCGAAGGAGCCACGCCGGTGGCCGGGTCGCACGCGGGGCGGGGGTGATCAGGCCCAGGCGGTGCAGGAGGTCGAGGGCGTCGCGGCGCAGCGCGGTGCGGTCGGCGAGGTAGTCGCGGTGCCAGCCGGCCGGGAGGCCGTACTCGTCGGCGATGTCGCCCAGGACGCCGTCTATCAGCGCGTCGGGGATCGGCACGTCGCCGTCGGTCGGGTCGCCGGGCAGCGGGCGGACCTCCTCGACGAGGCGCTCGACGAGCAGCAGGGCCGCCTGCGACAGGGTGCCGGCGCCGGGCAGGGCGAGGTCGGTCAGTTCGTCGGCCGGGTCCAGCAGGGCCACCCCCTCGGCCCGCAACTCCGCCTCCAGGCCGAGGAATTCGCCGAGCGCGGCGGGTCCGCTGAGCCGGTGGTCGCGCAGCCAGGCACGCTGTTCGCCGGGGAGGTCGGCGGCGAGGACGGCGGGGGTCTCGGCGAGCAGGCGGCGCACGGCGGTGGCGGGTTCGGCGTCGGCGGCGCGGCGGATGAGGTCGGCGGCGCCGTCGGCGAGGGCGGGCGGGCCGGCGGGGACGGCGCGGGCGAGTTCGCGGTCGACGGTGAGCACGCAGGAGCGGTCGGCGGGGACGGCCGGGTCGTCCGGGAGGCCGTCGAGCACCTGCCAGTCGGCGAGCGCGGCGAGGGCCATGGCGCGGTCGGCGGGCGCGGCGGGCAGGTCGGGCGCGGCGGCGTGCATGGCGTCGAGCAGCCGCCGGTACGGGAGTTGCTCGGGGGCGTCGACGAGCAGGGCGAGCGCGAGGGCGAGCTGGGCGTAGCCGGCGGGGGTGAACGGGGTGCCGGTGCCGGGGTCGTGGAGGCGGCGGGCGGCGGCGGGGCCGAGGCCGGCCTTGTAGAGGCGGGCGTGCCAGGGGCCGACGACGAGGCGGTAGCCGAGCAGGGTGTCGAAGCGCTCGGTGAGCCAGTCGCGGTGACGGCGGATCAGCGGAAAGCCGTCGGCGTGCGGGCCGGAGGCGGTGACGAGGGGGTGGGCGAGCAACAGCCGGGCGGCGATGCGGCGTTCGGCGGCGGCGTCGGAGTGCGGCGGGTCCTGGGGGCCGTGGTCATGCGGGGCGTGGTCTTGCGGGGCGTGGTCATGCGGGGCGTGGTCCTGAGCATCACGCTGCTGGGCAACGCAGTCCTGGGCGTCACGCGGCTGGACGTCACGCGGCTGGATTTCGCACGCCTGCACGTCGCAGGCCTGGGCTGCGCGCCCCTCGGTCTCCCGCTCCTGGGCGGAACGATCCTGCGCACCGGGCAGCGGCCGGGTCCGCTCGGGCTTGCGGTGCCTGCCGGGCTTGCCCGCCTTGGCGCCTGAGCGCACGACGGGCAGTGCGGCGGCGTCCCGACGGGCGCGGCGCAGGCCGCGCACCGGGCGGGCCTCGCGGACGCGGCGCACGGCGGCGGCGTGCGCGGTGGGACCGTGCCACCAGCTGATGTCGGCATCGGCCGGCACGTCGGCCGGCACGCCGAAGTGCCGGGCCGGATAGAGGCCGAAGGACGCGGTGCACAGGTCGTCGGCGACACCGGGGCCTGCCGCGGCGAACCAGTGCGCGAGCCGCAGCAGCCCTGGATCCGGCGACAGCTCCTGATCCGCCGGGAACTGTCCCTTCACACCGTCAGACCTGCCGCCGGAAACGGGGGCGGACGGCGTGACGGATGCACAGGCGGTCGCGGGTGCAGCGGCGGGGGCGGGTACGGCGAGGACGGCGTCGGTGGTCCCTCGCCCCGTTCCGCCCGTGCGCCCGTCCGGCCTGCCGTCCGCCAACCGAGTGGCGGAGGCCGCGTACTCCTGCTGCTCCATGTCGGGGACCAGACTAGACGGTGGCCGGGTCACCCGTCGGCAGCAACCGGGCCCCGGGCGGACATCCCGGCCAAGTGGCCGCCCGCCCTCCGCTACGCCGCCGACGGCCCGCGGGCACCGTCACCACAGCGCCGTCGCGCCCCCGTCACAGTCCCGTCGCGCTCCTCAGGTGCCCCTCGCCGGGGTGTCATCCCCTGCCCCGGGACGGGGTTACGCACCGGTAACCCGGTCTACCGCCGCGCCGGGCGGTCGCCTAGGGTTCGAGCGCGAGACCCGTTCCCCCACCCTCATCCCCGGAGGTCAGCAGCCGCATGAGCATCAGTACGACCACCCGCGCCCTCCTCGGCGGGCGCCTGCGCTCGACCACCGGCCTGCTGGGCGGCTTCGCGGCCACCTCGGCGGCACACCTCGGCGCGATCCTCTCCGGCACCCCGGCGCTCCGCAACGCCACCAAGCCCGCCCTGATGCCCCTGCTGGCCGCGCACAGCGCCTCGGCGGCGACGGCGGCGCAGCGGGAGGCACCGAAGCTGCTGACACCGGCGCTACTGCTGAGCGCGGGCGGGGACGTGCTGCTCCAGTTCAAGGACGACACGGCGTTCCTGGCCGGAATGGGTTCCTTCGCGGCGGCGCACGTGTGCTACGTGACGATGTTCGTGCGCCAGGGGGCGCTCACCGACCGCAAGCGCGCCCTGCTGGTGGCGGCCGCGTACGCGGGGGCGTGGGCCGGCATGATCGGGCAGCTCTGGCCGGACCTCGGGGACCTCCAGGTGCCGGTGGCGGGCTACAGCCTGCTGCTCGCCTCGACCGCCGTCACCTCGGCGGGGCTGGGCTGGCGCACCGGCCTCGGCGGGGCGCTGTTCCTGCTCTCCGACACCCTGATCGCCACCCAGCTGGCGAAGTGGCGCGAGCTGCCGGGGCATCAGTTCTGGATCATGGCGACGTACATCCTCGCCCAGTACCTGCTGGCCGACGGCGCCCTGAAGGCCGAGCAGCGGCAGGCCTGAGCCCGCCCCGAGGCCCTGGTGCCTCGGGACACCGCCGCAACCCCGTCAGACACCACCGCGCCGCCGGTCCGAGAACGGTCCGGCGGCGCGGCGGATGCGAGCGGGAGGCACGCGGAGGAGCCATCAGGCACCGCGCCTGCGCAGCAGCCAGAAGCCGCCGACCCCGCCCGCGACGAGCACCAGGCCGCCGGCCAGCTCGGCCGGGTTGCCCGCGACCGAGCCGCCGAGGCCGGTGTGGACGGTGCCGTGCGGGGCGACCTGCTGGTTCCCGGCGCCGGACTGACCGAGCGAACCGGCCCACTCCCCGGCCGCCTTGCCCCAGTCGCCCAGGCCGTTGTCGGCGCCCTTGTCGGCGCCCTTGTCGGTGCCCTTGTCCGGGCCCGTGACGGTGGTGACGGTGACGGACGTGGAGAAGGCACCGCCGTCGGGACAGGTGCCGTCGACCTTGCTGTCCCCGCCATGCTGGCCGGCCAGGCGCGCGGAGCCGCTGTGCTTGCCGTCCGGGCCCAGGGTGAGGGTGGCCGGGCCGCCCTCGAAGGCCGCCGAGTGGGCGGTGATGGTCTTCGCGTCGGGTTTGTCCGACTTCTCGCAGGAGACCGTGACCGTCACGGTCTGGCCCGGTGCGGCCTGGGACGGGCTGACCGAGGCCGCACCGTCCCTGGCGATCGCGAGGGGGGCCGTCAGACCGGTCAGTACCGTCGCGCCGATCAGGGCGGCGGCGGCCGTACGCGTGGGGCGCATGCCGGAACCTCCGGGATTCTCGGGCGCGGCCGGGGACTCCCATGTCCACGTGGTCGAACAACCGCACCCGGTCATTCACCGACGGTAGGCACCCCTTCGGCGCCCGGCCACCGCGCAGGACCGTTCGGGTTACGGGCGGTAGCCGTGCGTGACTCAGAGGTCCAGGTCGACGACCACCGGGGCGTGGTCCGAGGTGCCCTTGCCCTTGCGCGCCTCGCGGTCGACGTAGCTGTCGGTGACAGCGTCGGCGAAGGGCTGGTTGGCGTAGGTGAGGTCGATGCGCATGCCCCGGTTCTTCGGGAACGCCAGCTGGCGGTAGTCCCAATAGGTGTAGGGGCGGTCGTACTTGAGCGGGCGGGGCACGACGTCGTGCAGGCCGACCTCGCCGAGGGCCTCCAGCGCGGCCCGCTCGGCCGGGGTGACGTGGGTGAGGCCCTCGAAGGCGGCGACGTCGAAGACGTCCTCGTCGGTGGGGGCGATGTTGAAGTCCCCGAGGACGGCGAAGGGGCGCGGCCCGGCGGCGTCCTCGGCGGAGGCCTTGCGCAGGGCCTCCAGCCACTCCAGCTTGTAGCGGTAGTGCGCGTGGTCGACCTCGCGGCCGTTGGGCACGTAGACGGACCAGACCCGGACGGGGCCGCAGGTGGCGGCGATGGCGCGGGGCTCGACGTCGGGCAGCAGGGCGTCGTCGGCGAGGTAGCCGGGCTGGCCGGGCAGGTCCCGCACGACGTCGTCGAGGCCGAGCCGGGAGACGATCGCGACGCCGTTCCACCGGCCGGTGCCGTGGGCGGCCGTCTCGTAGCCGAGCGCGCGGACCTCCTCGTAGGGGAAGGCGTCGGCCGCGCACTTGAGCTCCTGGAGGCAGAGCACGTCGGGCTTGGCGCTCTCCAGCCACTCCAGGAGCTTGGGCAGCCGCGCGGTGACGGAGTTGATGTTCCAGGTGGCGATGCGGACGGTCACGGCGGGCGGCCTTCCCGGGTCGTACGGACGGCGGACGGGGCGGGCGCCCGCTGGGAGCGCCCACCCCGAACATACCGCCCGCTACCGACAATCCCGGCAGGCTCCGGTCCGCACCTCAGCCCGCGGGCCGGACCACGGCGGCCGCGCCGCCGCCGCGCCGCACGGGTTCGGCCGCGGCCACCCAGCGGCCGTCCGGCAGCCGCTCGACGCCGGTCGCGGCACCGATCTCGTCCACCGGACTGAAGCGCTGCCCGAGCGCCTCCAGCCCGGACCGCTCGGGCAGCGCGAGGAAGCCCGGCTCGGCCTGGGTGGTGGCGGTGTTGCGCTGGCTGGCGCGCGGCGCGGCGATGGCCTGCTCCAGGCTCAGGCCGCGGTCGAGGCGGCCGAGGAGCACCTGGAGGGTGGTGGTGATGATGGTCGCGCCGCCGGGGCTGCCGGTGGCGAGCAGCGGCCGGCCGTCGCGCAGCACGACGGTGGGCGACATCGACGAGCGCGGCCGCTTGCCGGGCCCGGGCAGGTTGGGGTCGGGCACGCCGGCGGCGAGCGGGGCGAAGTCGAAGTCGGTCAGCTCGTTGTTGAGCAGGAAGCCGCGGCCGGGGACGGTGATGCCGCTGCCACCGGTCTGTTCGATGGACAGGGTGTACGCGACGACGTTGCCCCAGCGGTCGGCCACGGTGAGGTGCGTGGTGTTCTGGCCCTCGTACGGCTCGGGCGCGGCCTGGCCACCGTCCGCGCACTCGGCCGGGTCGTACGGGTCGCCGGGGGCGAGCGGGCTGCCCAGGGCCTTGTCCGGGCTGATCAGGCAGGCCCGGGAGGCGGCGTAGTCGGGCGAGAGCAGTTCCTTCGTCGGCACGTCCGAGAAGCGCGGGTCGCCGACCCAGCGGTTGCGGTCGGCGAAGGCGATCCGGGAGGCCTCCAGGAAGTGGTGGTAGTACTGCGTGCTGCTGTAGCCGGAGACGTCGCCGTTCTCCAGGATGCCGAGGGCCTCGCCGACGGTGGTGCCGCCGGAGCTGGACGGGGCGATCGAGTAGACGTCGTAGTCCCGGTAGGCGACGTGCGTCGGGGCCTGGCGGCGGACCGCGTAGGAGGCGAGGTCGGCGGTGTCGACCTTGCCGGGGCGGGCGTTGCGCCCGGAGGCGGGGTCGACCGGCGGGTGCTGGAGGGTGTTGACGACGTCCCGGCCGATGTCGCCCTGGTAGAACGCCTTGGTGCCGTCCTTGCCCAACTGCCGGTAGGTGGCGGCTAGATCGGGGTTTCGCAGGACGGAACCGACCTCGGGGAGCTTGCCGCCGGGCAGGAACAGCTCGGCCGTGGCCGGGAAGTCCTTGAAGCGGCTGTAGTTGTCCTCGGTCATGCCGCGGAAGGTGGCGTTGACGACGAAGCCGTCGTCGGCGATCCGCTCGGCGGGCCGCAGGTTCTCGGCGAGCGAGCGGGTGCCCCACTGCCGCAGCGCGTCGTCCCAGGTGGCCGCGGTGCCGGGGACGCCGACCGACAGGCCGCTGGTGACGGCGTCGGGGAAGGCGAGCGGCTTTCCGCCCTCCAGGAAGAGCCCGGCGTCGGCGGTGCGGCCGGCGGTCTCGCGGCCGTCGATGGTGTGCACGCGGCCGGTGGCGTGGTCGTAGTAGACGAAGTACCCGCCCCCGCCGATCCCCGACGAGTAGGGCTCGGTGACGCCGAGGGCCGCGGCGGCGGCGACGGCCGCGTCCACCGCGTTCCCGCCCTTGCGCAGCACCTCGATCCCGGCGGCGGTCGCCTCCGCGGAGACCGTGGACACGGCCCCGCCCCACCCGACCGCCTCCGGCACGTGGGCCGGGGGCGCCACCGCCCCGGCCGGCCCGGCGACGGACCACACCAGAGCAGTCGCGAGCAACAACGGTGGCGCGAGACGGGTCAGAGCCCTCATCCCATTCCTCCTGAGTCGGCGTCAACTCCGTTGTTTCACAGGAGGTGTGATCTCGACAACCACACCGCACCGGCGAAGTGCGGCGGCCGGCCCCCGGCGGGACCTCCGGCGATCCGAAGATCACAGTCCGGAATCGATCCCCCCGGAGGCAGCGGGAATGCCTTCACCAGCCCCATACCGTATGCGGGTTCACTGCAGTTCCAACACAAGAAGGACACATCGCCGCCGTGCACCCGGTCCCGCCTCCGCCGCCCCCGATGCCCGCCGCTCCCCCGCGCCGCCCCTGGTGGCAGCACCGGGCGGTGCACCTCGGCAGCTTCCTGGTCTTCCCGTTCGCGGCGTTCGCGATCGCCTGGACCTGGCCGCGCCCCCTGTGGCGCAAGCTCCTCAGCACGGCGGTGGCGGCGTTCTGCAGCCTCGTCTGGATCGGTGCGGTCTTCGGCCCCAAGCCGGCCGACCGCACACCCGTGCCGGCCCCGAGCCCGGCCGTGACGGTGACCGCCACGGCCACGCCCACGCAGACGCCCGCGGCCACCCCGGCACCCACGCCGACCCCGACACCCACGCCGACGCCGACCGCGACGGCCGAGCCCGCCCCGGCCGAGCCTCCGGCACCCGCCCCGGCCGCGACACCGCCCGCCCCGCAGCACACGGAGGCACCCGCTCCGGCCGCCCCCAAGCCCAGCACCCCGCCCGCGACCCACCCTGCCGACGGCGGCGGAACCACGACCGGCGGCGGCTCGGGGTCCGGGTCGGGGTCCGGCAGTGGCTCCGGCTCGACCTCGGGCGGGGGCTCGACCTCGGGCGGGGGCTCCGTCGGGACCGTTCACCCCGGCGCTTTCTGCTCGCCGGCGGGCGCGCTCGGCGTCAGCAGCAAGGGCACCCCGATGATCTGCGGCCCGGCCTCGGACGGGCGGGACCGCTGGAAGGCCGCGGGCTGACCCTTCGAAAGCCGGCGGGCTGGGGATTGCCGACAGCCGGCAGCGAACAGATGACAGAAGACGAAATCTGTCATCTGTTATCTGTCATCTGTTCGCTGAAAGCTGTTCGCCGTCCCCCGCCCGCCCTACAGCGCGCTGCGCTCGACCCGGCGGCGCTTGATCGTGCGGAAGCGGCGAGCGACCTGGCGGGCGAGGTCGGCGGCGCCGACCAGGCCCGCCTCGTTGCCGAGGGCGGCGTGGACGATGGCGGCCTCGGGGCGGAAGCCGCGGCCGGTGAGGGTGCGGCGGAAGGTGTCCCGGGCGGGCCCGAGCAGGAGGTCGCCGGCCTCGGAGACGCCGCCGCCGATGACGAACCGGCCCGGGTCGAGGGCCGCGGCCAGATTGGCGATGCCGACACCCAGCCACGTGCCGACCTCGTAGAGCAGCTCGGTCGCCGTCGGGTCGCCTGCCTGCGCGGCCTCGGTGACCAGCGGGCCGGTGATGCCGTCGACGGTCCCGCCGGCGCGGGCCAGCAGCGGCTGCACCACCGGCGACTCCTCGGCGACGAGCTCGCGCGCGTCGCGCACCAGCGCGTTGCCGGAGGAGTACTGCTCCCAGCAGCCCCGGTTGCCGCACGGGCACCGGTGGCCGCCGGGCACCACCTGCATGTGCCCGAACTCGCCCGCGAGCCCGTACTTGCCGCGGTCGACGTAGCCGTCGCGCACGACGGCCCCGCCGATGCCGGTGCCCAGCGTGAGCATCACCATGTGGTCCTCGCCGCGCCCGGCACCGAAGCGCCACTCGGCCCAGGCCGCCGCGTTGGCGTCGTTCTCGACGATCACCGGGAACCGCAGCCGCTCGCTGAGCGCCTGCTGGAGCGGCTCGTTGCGCCAGTTGAGGTGGGGGGCGAAGAGCACCGTGGCGCGGTCGGCGTCCACCCAGCCGGCCGCGCCGATGCCGACGGCGTGGACGTCGTGCCGGTCGGCGAGCTCCAGCACCAGTTCGACGATCACGTCCTCGACGACCTTGGGGCTCTTGCTCTTGTGCGGGGTGTCGGTGCGCAGCTTCTCCAGCACCTTGCCCTCGCCGTCCACGACGCCCGCGACGACCTTGGTGCCGCCGATGTCGACGCCGATGGTGGGCAGTCGCAGTATCCCGGCGGGCAGGGCGCGACGGCGGCGTTCGGCGCGCGGGCCGAGGCCGAGCAGGGTGGGCAGGACGGCCGGCCGGGTGCTGCCTTGGGGGCTGTTCACGGCTTCGGACGCTCCTCACGGGTGTCGGAACTGGTGTCGGAACTGGTGTCGGAACTGGTGTCGGAACTGGTGTCGGAACTGGTGTCGGAACTGGTGTCGGAACTGGTGTCGGAACT